>CAJVWY010000109.1 GCA_913009925.1 uncultured bacterium | reverse complement strand
ATGTGACTGGAGTTCAGACGTGTGCTCTTCCGATCTCCCTTAACTGCCACCTGTCCCCGGCGGAAAGGGACCTGCTGGACTCGCCCCAGCGGCCGATCGTGCTGCTGGACAGCCTGGATGGCGGAGACATCGCCGCAGCGGTCGCTCCGGGACTGGGACACCTGGGGATGATGCTGCCCTATACACCCGTCCACTTCCTGCTCATGGACCAGGTGGACGCCCCCCTGGTGATGACCAGCGGTAACATGAGCGATGAGCCCATATGCCGCACCAACACCGAGGCGATCAGCCGCCTGAGCGGTATAGCCGATATCTTCCTGCTGCACAACCGCGGCATCCGCTCCACCTATGACGACAGCGTACTGATGGTGGTGGATGACCAGCCGCTGATGGTCAGGCGCGCCCGTGGCTACGCGCCGCTGCCGGTGCAGCTGCCATATGCGTCCATTGAACCGATTCTCGCCACCGGCGCCGACCTTAAAAACAGTTTCAGCCTCACCAGCGGCGACGAAGCTTTCGTCTCGCAGCACATCGGCGACCTGGAGAACGCGGAAACGCTCTTCCATCTGGAATACACCGAAGCGCTATATGAACAGCTATTTGAGATCACCCCCAGCCGTTTCGTCTGTGACCGCCATCCAGGCTATCTTTCCACCGCCTATTGCCTGGAACATTCACCATCGCCTCTCAAGGTTCAACACCACCGCGCCCATGTAGCTTCATGCCTGGCCGATAACGGCTACCGCGGCAGGGCCCTGGGCGTAGCCATGGACGGCACGGGGTTCGGTGACGACGGACTCATCTGGGGAGGCGAGTTTTTTGCGGGGAGCATCAGCAAAGGCCTGGAGCGCCTGGCCCATCTTGACTGTTTCCCGCTATTGGGAGGTGAGGCGGCCATACACGAGCCCTGGCGCACGGCACTGGCGCTGATCTGGCAGTACGCGCCTGACAGCGTCGATTACGTGTGTGACCGCTTCCGGGTAGCAGGCCCCAGAAAGGATTTGCTGTTGCGGCAACTGGAAGGCGGCCTCAACTGCCCGCGCACTTCCAGCTGCGGCCGTCTGTTCGACGCGGTGGCCGCCCTGTCGCTGGGCAACATCGCGGTCAGCTATGAGGCGCAGGCGGCCATGGAACTGGAGGCGGCCGCTACCAGCCATGCGACCAGAGGCGGTGGCGAGGCCCTCCTGAGCAAGTCTCAATCCCTGCCTTACCGTTTCACACTGGATAGTAAAGAACATCCGTGGCGCCTGTCTCCCGCCAGACTGATTTCCAGGCTGATGGAGGACCTCCGGCGTGACGCCGGCGGGGGCCACATCGCCCTGCAGTTCCATCTGGCCCTGGCCGACGGCATAATCCGCGTCTGTGAGCGGTTGGCGGAGAGGGAGAACCTGGATACGGCAGCCCTCAGCGGTGGCTGTTTCCAGAACCGTTTACTCCTGCGCCTGATAGCCGGCGGCCTTCGCGGAAGGGGCATCACCGTCCTCACCCATAAGCAGGTGCCGCCCAATGACGGCGGCATTTCACTGGGTCAGGCGGCGATTGCCGCCAGGCGTTGACCTATTTCCGCCCATGCCTGGAAAGTTCGCCCCTTTATGGTATAGGCTAAGCCAAATCGTGATGGAGTCGGACTATGTGCCTCGCTGTACCGGCGAAGATAATAGAAATGGATAAACAGATTGCCACCGTCGAGGTGGGCGGCCTTTCACGCCAGGCCTCCACGGTGCTGCTGCCGGACGCCGCCATCGGTGACTACGTCCTTATCCACGCCGGCTTCGCCATATCCCTGTTAGACGAGGAACAGGCTTTGGAAACCATACGCCTGTTCGACGAGATGACCGGCGGCATGGCTTCAGGCGGAGCCTGAAGCCATGCCGCTGACTTACCTGGACGAGTTCCGCAGCGCGCCTCAAGTACAGCGTCTGCTGGATGAACTGATCGAACGCCGCGGCTCCGAACTGAAGATCATGGAGGTCTGCGGCACCCACACCATGGCCATCTCCCGGTATGGCATCCGTCAGGCGGCGCCCAAAGGTATCACCCTCATCTCCGGGCCGGGATGCCCCGTATGCGTCACCGCCAACAGCGACATCGACCGCTTCATCGAGATGTCCATGCTCCCGGGCGTCATCGCCACCTCTTTCGGTGACATGCTCCGCGTACCGGGCACCAGGATGGGCCTGGCCGAAGCCCGCAGCCGCGGCGCCGACGTGCGCATCGTCTATTCCCCCCTGGACGCCCTGAGGATGGCCCGGGAGAACCCATCAAAACATGTGGTATTCTTTGGCGTCGGTTTCGAGACCACGGCACCGACAGTGGCGGCCACCTTGCTCGAGGCACGCGACCAGGGCATCAACAATTTTTTCGTGCAGTCGGTGCATAAACTGGTGCCACCCGCCCTGGAAGCTCTCTGTAGCATGCCCGACCTGGCCATCGACACCTTTTTGTGTCCCGGGCATGTCACCGCCATCATCGGCCCCCAGGCCTATAAGCCGGTGGCCGAGGAGTTCGGCATCCCCTGCGTCATCGCCGGTTTTGAGCCCATCGATGTACTCCAGTCACTCATCATGCTGGCGGCCCAGGTGGACGAAGGCAGGTCTGAGGTTGAGCTCCAGTATTCGCGGGGCGTTCGCCCCGACGGCAACCCGCAGGCGATGGCGCTGATGCTTTCGGTGTTCGAGCCGGCCGATGCCGAGTGGCGCGGCCTGGGCAACATCCCCGGCAGCGGTCTGATACTCAGGGACGAGTTCAGCGATCACGACGCCGCCGTCCGTTTCCAGGTCGAT
This sequence comes from uncultured bacterium, assembly GCA_913009925.1. Lineage (GTDB taxonomy): Bacteria > Actinomycetota > Thermoleophilia > BMS3ABIN01 > BMS3ABIN01 > BMS3ABIN01. The sequence goes on along the minus strand of CAJVWY010000109.1, from coordinate 1,944 downwards.
GTCAGCTATTCGCGCGAACCGCGCGGGTGCATCTGCGGCGACATCCTCACCGGAATCCATACTCCCCCCCATTGCCGGCTGTTCCGCAAAGTCTGCACACCCGACCATCCGGTGGGACCCTGCATGGTCTCGTCAGAAGGTACCTGCGCCGCCTACTACCAGTATGAAGACTGAGCGCGGCAAGAATATCCTGCTGGCCCACGGCAGCGGCGGGCGCCTTACCCAGGAACTTATCGGGTCGGTATTCGGGCGGACCCTGTCCAATGCCATCCTCGACAAGATGGACGACTCGGCCGTCGTAAAGCTGGACGGCAACCTGGCCTTCACCATCGACAGCCACGTGGTCTCCCCCCTGTTCTTCCCCGGCGGCGACATCGGCCGCCTGTCACTTACCGGTACCGTCAACGATCTGGCCATGGCCGGCGCCGAACCGCTGTATATCTGCGCCGCTTTCGTCATCGAAGAGGGATTCCCCCAGGACGACCTGGAAAGTATCGTCTCCTCCATGAGCCTGGCCGCCGGCGAGGCCGGCGTACAGGTCGTCGCCGGTGATACCAAGGTGGTCGAAAGAGGCGCCGCTGACGGTGTGTTCATTACCACCAGCGGCATCGGCCTCATCCCCGCCAGCGTGCGCATATCTTCATCCGCCGCCCGGCCGGGAGACGCAGTCATCGTCAGCGGCACCATCGGCGATCACGGCATCGCCATCCTGAGTAAACGCCAGGGCATGGACTTCCAGACCGAAATAAGGAGTGACTGCGCCCCGCTGGGAGGCCTGGTGGCAACCATGCTCGACGCCTCCCGGAGGGTCCGGACCCTCCGGGACCCCACCCGTGGCGGGCTGGCAGCCACCCTCAACGAGATTGCGGCGGCCTCCGGGGTGGCCATCGAGGTGGACGAGAGCAGCATCCCCTTCCGTAGCGAGGTCCGTGCCGCCTGTGAACTGCTGGGCCTGGACCCGCTGGTGCTGGCCAACGAAGGCAAACTGGTGGCGTTCGTCGCCCGGCAGGATGCGGATAAGGTATTGAGCGCGATGAGGGGACACGCCTACGGCGCCGGCGCCGTGATCATCGGTGAGGTCCAGGAGTCGGAAAAGCCGAGAGTCTATTTGCGAACCCTGCTGGGCAGCCGCCGCATCCTCTCCATGCCCACCGGTGAGCAGCTGCCCCGCATCTGCTGACTGGAGTCAGGAATCATGCCAGTCCGGCCTGCAGTTGAACAGGTTCTGATCGATGCCGCTGAGGAATGAGATTTCACTCCAATCCCACAGCCTCTCCTGATTTTCATTCAGCTGTGGATGGGAGTTCCATTCCTGCACCTGTTCGCAGGTCGCCCCCCGGTGTTGAATAAAGAGGCTCAGCAATGACAGAACCACCAGCCCCGTTATCACTGCCGGCCGCCATGGTGATCTCTTCACAGTGATAAAAGCAAAAACCGGCATGGTGAAGTATATAAAGTAGGGCAACATATCGGTGAAGAACCTGGGTCCGAAAGTATAGCCGGCCCACCACGGCTCAAATGAGGAGACGGTGATCCAGTGAAGAACGATAATCGCGGCGATGAACAGGTCAAGCCGCTCGAACTGTCTGTCTCTTATCTTTAACCATACTCCCAGGAACGCCAGCAAAAGTACGGGTGAAAATACAAATAAGCCCCGCGAGGGGCTTACAAGGTTACCTGCCAGCGCTTCCAGGAAATATTTATTTGATGCCAGCCTTCCGGGTTGATAATAAGGTGACAGCAGAGCGCCATAGACCTGCAGATTGAAGATGATGAACGGCACGGCGACTAACAGGCCCCAGGCGAAATAACGGATGATATAACTCCTGTAACGCATGAGGATGAACAGGGTCAGCAGGATTATCGAGATCGAGTTGGTCGGCCTGACAACATATGAAAATGCCAACGGGATACTTGCGTATTGAACTATCTCCGGCCGCCGGT
>CAJVWY010000108.1 GCA_913009925.1 uncultured bacterium | reverse complement strand
TGGTCACATTCTTGCCGTGGCGATGACCGACCTTGACCGATATCATGCCGTAGGGTGTCTTCACCTTCTCGATGCGACGCTCCAGGCAGTGGCGCTCCACCGTGTCGATACGGACACCGAAAGTGGATGATTCCTCGAAGATGGTGTCCAGGTTGCGCTCGATGTCACTGTAGGCGCAGAGCACTGACAGCAACACCCCCGGCCTCCCCTTCTTCATTATCACCGGTGTGAGCCAGGCGTCGGTGGCACTCTCCGCCAGCAGCCGCTCCAGCAGGTACGCCAGCTCTTCCGGGGTACTGTCGTCGATGTTAGTCTCCAGCAGCACCTGCTGCTCCACCAGCTCCGGCTCGCCGGTGACATCTATCTTGCCCGAGAGCACCCTGAGCAGGTTGGGTCCGGCTTTCTCCCCGCTCCCGGCGCCATAGCCTACGGCGTCCAGCCGCATGGCGGGAAGAGGCCCGTATTCGTCGGCAAAGTAAGCGACCAGCGCCGCCCCGGTGGGCGTTGCCAGCTCGCACCTCTCCGCCCCCTGTACTACCGGGACACCCATGAGCAGGATGGTCGTTGCCGGCGCCGGCACCGGCATGACGCCATGGCTGGTGTCCACCACCCCCTGCCCCAACGCTACCGGCGAAGTAACCACCTTGAACGGCGACAGCTCATCCATCAGCAGGCAGGCGCAGACGATGTCGATGATGCTGTCCACCATGCCCACCTCATGGAAGTGCACCGTCTCCAGCGTCTCACCATGAGCCGCCGCCTCGGCGCGGGCCACGCGGCTGAAGACCGCCATCACGTTGGAGCGGATGTTCTCATCCATACCGCTGGAGGAGATCAATGTCTGTATATCGGAGAGGCTGCGCGGCTCCTGCTTCCCGTCCGACAGCTCCACCTTGAAGCGGGTGGAGGCGATTCCCGCCACCTTCACCGGCTCCGCCTCGATGGCCCAGCCGTCGAAATCGATCTTCTCCAGCTCACCCCGGAGGAAGTCCACCGAACCCACGCCCATGTCCAGCAGGGCGGCTACGAACATGTCGCCGGCCACACCTGAGAAGCAGTCGAAGTAGAGAATATTATCCGACATGCCATAATCCTATCGGCCGTGGCTACAGGAGACAAGGGCAGCAACGGTGTATATATATTAATCATGACCTACAGGCCGCCGCCGAGAAAATCTTTTGAATACAGCGCTCTGATCAGCGAGACCACGCGGATGATCTGGCGCTACAAGTTCCTGTGGTTTTTCGGTCTCTTCGCCGGAACCGGCACCAGCCTGGGCGGATGGAACTGCAGTTTCTCCACCGGTGACCTTCCCGTGGGGGAAAACAGCGGCTTCTCCCGGGCCACGTCCGACTGGTTCCACGCGCACCTGACCCTGATAATATCTCTCATCGCCGCCGCCGTCATCGTCCTGCTCCTGTTCTGGCTGTGGTCGCTGTTCTGCAAAGGCGCCGTGTTCGAATCGGTACGTGACAGCCGCGGGGGCCGGTCCCTCAACTTCGGCGCCGCTTTCCGCCACGGCCGGGAGCACTTCAGCCACCTGCTGCTGTTCAATCTTTTCCTGCTGCTGATCCTGGCCGGTTTGGTAGTCATCATCGGCGCCATCTTCGTGCTGGTGGCATTCCTGGCCGCATCGGGAGGGATCGGTTCCATCATCGGCGGCATCCTCAGAGCCGTCCTGCTCCTGGGGGCCACCGGCCTGCTGCTGACAAGCTTCGGTTACCTTACCTGCATCTCCATATGGATAGTTGTCCCTCTCATCCTGGTTATTATCATCCTTTACGCTGAAAGGGCGGTGGTTCTGGAGGGACTGGGTCCCATCGCCGCCATCCGCAGGGGGGCGCAGATATTCCTGGGCAATATCCCCCAGACCCTTCTGCTTTTCCTCATCAGCCTCGGCCTCAGCATCGGCGCCGGCATCGGCGTCATCTCCCTCACCATCGCCGCCGCCATCCCCTCTGCCATCTCCTGGATCGTGGCCTACAACCTGAGCTTCCCCCTGGTATGGATCATCATAGCTTCGGTGCTGGTCCTTCCCGTGTTGCTGGTCAGCATTACCGCGATCGCGGCGGTGAACACCTTCTTCGCGGTCTACTGGACCGACGCCTACCTGAGGCTTTCCGGCCTGCCCCGGCTATAGTCCCAGGATTAGCCGGGCGACACTGTCGCCCGTACTGTCATCCGGAGCCTTGACCAAGGCTACGGCACTGCCGTGCTGCGCCATAACCCATGTGCCCGAATCCGTGGTGAGACAGGGCAGGCGCCCGGCCGCGAACACGAAAGCGGAGCCTGTCAGCTCCTCCAGGCTTGACTGCATGGTCAGCGTGAACTCGTTGGCCTCACTCACCGAATCCCAGGCAAGCGCCAGAGCCGTAAGCTGCTCCCCGTCAGGGCGTTCCAGGTATTCCAGCCGGCCGCCGCCCCAACCGGCGGCGGCGCGCGATGCCCGTGACGGACTCACGCCCCCGGCCAGCATCTCCTTGAGATCGAATTCACCCATGACCGTCCCGTACCTGCTCTCCCAGCCGTTCCCCAGGGCGGCGGCGATATCCGGCTCCCGCACCTCCACCGGCGGCTCTCCCGCCAGGTATTTCTGCGGATGCATGATCTGTTCCGTCGACTGCGGCGGATCGGCGTACGCCTCGTTGACCGCGTCCCAGCCGCCCTCTTTCAGGAGAACGGAGACGAACTCCCCGCCCTCGATATAGGGAAAGGTGAGGCTGTGCTCCACATAGGAGGACGAGCCCGGGTCCAGCGGGGCGCCCAGAGACTCCAGCAGCAGGTTGAAAGCGTCCGCCAGCCCCATACGTTCGGCGGCGTAGCTCTCCTCGGTAGCCGTGGCATCTCCCTCGATCAGGGCCAGCACCGCCAGGTCGCGGTCATCGTTACCGCTTCCCTCCGGCGGCAGCAAACCGGTTATCGAGAAGCTCTGGTCCTGCAGCGCGTGAGTGATCTCGTGCGCCAGGGTTATCTCGTTGAGGGCGCTGATCTCCTCCGAGCTGCTCACCACCTTGAGTTCCCCCGTCTCGTTGTCGTAGTACCCCAGGATGCTCCCGCCCAGCAGGCCGCTCACCAGATCCACCAGGTCCGCATCCTCGTCCAGCAGCCCCAGCTGTTTGAGCACCTTCTCCTCCACTGCCACTTCCCCGGGGGGATATTCCTCGGCCATTTCGTCTTCCAGCTCCACGCCCAGTTCCTCCCGGGTTATATAAGCGGTGTCTATGGCCTGGAGAACCGGTAGTCCCCGTAGCCGGGATACGTCATCGGTGATGGTGGCGATGCTTGTTTCGCGACCGTCCGGCGCCGCTGTTGCAGTCTCCGCGCCGGCCCGCGCCGGCACCGAAACCGTACCAGCCCCGGCGGTATCCATGCCGTTCGAAGCAGTCCCGCCGCAGGCCACGGCCCCTAGCAATACCACAACAAGGACAGCCGCGGCCACAGTGATTCTTATCCTATCCAAGGAGTCCCCCCGCATATACCGTTCATGTCTCCCCCGCCGGTTTGCTTACCGGACCGCCCGCTCTCCGGCCTTTTCAGGATTATAGATGGCATCGGCCGGCTTTGCCTCTTCCAACACCCGGGCTGATGGGCTAAGATTCTCTGCGAAGACGACCCGGGAGGTAAGAATCCATGCCATCATTAGCCGATCCCCTGACAGAGGGGAAGCTCCGCCTCAGGAACCGCATCGTCATGCCACCCATGGCGAATGATTTTTCAGACGAGACCGGCGCGGTGAACGACCGTCATCTGGACCACTACCGCGCCAGGGCCGAAGCCGGCGTGGGACTGATGATCGTCGAGCACAGTTACATCAACCCCAACGGCAAGATGACCTCCAGACAGCTGGGCATCCATGACGACAGCCTGGTACCCGGCCTCAAGCGGCTGGCCGACACCATCCGCGAAGCCGGCGCCAAAAGCGCCATCCAGCTTACCCACGCCGGCGCCAACACCTCTTCCGAGGTCTGCGGCTGCCGGCCGCTGGCCCCGTCGGATGTCGCCATGCCGGGCCGCGAGGAGGCGCCGCGGCCGATGACGCTCCAGGATATCGCCGACCTCAAGGATGATTACCGCGCCGCCGCCCGCCGCGCCCGCGACGCCGGCTTCGATTCCATAGAGATACACGGCGCCCACGGGTTCCTGCTCAACGAGTTCGTCTCGCCCCATACCAACCGCCGGACCGACGAGTACGGTGGCAGCATGGAAGGCCGCATCCGCCTGCCCCTGGAGGTCATCGCCGTCGTACGTGACGAGGTAGGTCCGGACTATCCCCTGCTCTACCGTTTCGGCGCCAGCGACTTCCTGGAAGACGGCCTGGACCTGGAAGAGGCCAGGAAGATAGCGCCCCGGCTGGTGGGGGCCGGGGTAGACATCCTCGATATCTCCGGCGGACTTTGCGGCTCCCGCCCTCAGGGCCTCGCCGACATACAGGGCTTCTTCGTGCCCCTGGCCGCCAGCATCAAATTGGTTGTCGAAGTTCCCGTTATCGGCGTGGGCGGCATCACCGAAGCCGTTGCCGCCAACAGCTTTATCGAGGAAGGAAAAGTGGACCTGGTGGCGGTGGGACGCGCTCTGCTCAAGAACCCCGACTGGGCCCGTGAGGCGTTGGCCGAATTGGCCGGGTGAAAAGGGAGGCTGCCATCTACTATCCCGGTGAGGTACCGGCGCACCTTTCCTATCCCCATGTCACCCTCCCTGGTGTGCTTGAGACAGCTCGGAAGAGCGGCGTGGTGGGAAAGTGGATGTAGTTCGGGTGTCCGCGTGCGATTGAAACAAAAAAAGC
>CAJVWY010000107.1 GCA_913009925.1 uncultured bacterium | reverse complement strand
GACGTGTGCTCTTCCGATCTTTGTTCCGAAGCATGCGGCTCATGCCCGATGACCTCCCACCATTCCAGCTGGCCATGGTGGCCGGGGAACCCCTGCTGCGCAGCGGCAGGATGAGTATCCCCCGCAGGTTGAGGGACCGCGTGACCTTTACCGGCTATGCCGGGGGAAAGGAACTGCCCGGCTTCTACGGCAGGTCCGAGATTCTCTGTGCACCTTACGCTACGCCGGCACAGGCCACCGCAGCGCTCGAAGCAATGGCCGCCGCCAATGCCATGATACTGCCGGGGCAGGGAGGCATCCGCGAACTGGTGCGGGAGGGAAGCGAAGGCATCTTGCTGGATCACCCCTATTCCTACAACCTCGCCGCCAGCCTTATCGACCTGCTCGACGACCTGCCCCTGCGTCTCTCCATGGGCCGCTCCGCCGCATCCCGGGCCCGGGATCTCTCTTGGGACGGGATCTCCGCGCAGGTCGAAGATGCCTATAAAAAGGCGCACCGGCGGCGGCGCCCTGCGGCGCACAAGGCCATCGAGGCCACGAACCGGGATGACACCATACTGGCGGACCTGCATACCCATACCAGCCACTCGCCCGACTGCGCGGTGAGGCCGGAACAGCTTCTGGCGGCATGCGAGGAATGCGGTATCGAGGCGGTGGCCATCACCGACCACAACACCATCAGCGGCGCGCTGGCGACGGCAGCCATGGCTCCCGAGGGCATGCACGTGATCATCGGCGAGGAGATAAAGACCGTCTCCGGGGAGATCATAGGGCTCTATCTGAAAGAGGAGATTCCCAAAGGTCTGACCGCCGGGGAGACCATCGCCCGCATCAAACAGCAGGGGGGGCTGGTCTATATTCCCCACCCCTTCGACCCTCTGCATATGACGCCTACCTACGAGATGCTGGCACGCAATGCCGCCGATATCGACATCATCGAGGTATATAATCCCCGCATCACTTTTACCTCTTTCAACGAGAAGGCGCGGCGACTGGCGCGCAAGTACGGCATCCCCGGGGGCGCCGGCAGCGACTGCCACGTGGTCGAGGGTGTCGGCACCGCCATGCTGTCGCTCAACCGCTTCAATGGCCCGCTGGAGCTGCTGGCCAGCCTGCGGCGGGCGGATGTCATCCGCAGCAACAAGAGCTCGCTCTATCTCCATTCGATGAAACTATTGAAGAACAGCCGTTCTTCGGAGGGATCGAAAACCTGAGCAGTTAAACCGCGGCTGCCTCTGCATCGGCCTCCGGAACATGAGCGCTTACCCGTCCCATGGCCCCCAGGAACGCCTGCACCATCAGTGGGTCGAACTGGGTGCCGCTGCAGCGCTTTAGTTCCGCCAGCGCCTGTTCGTCGTTCAAGGCCTTGCGGTAGGGCCTGTCAGCCGTCATCGCCTCATAAGCGTCGGCCACGGCTAGGGTCCTCGCGCCCGCAGGGATGGCTTCACCTGAGAGTCCGCTGGGATAGCCCTTGCCGTCATAGCGTTCGTGGTGATGGCGAACGGCGGCTTTGATCGCCGTTGATATTTTAACGGGTTCCAGTATCTTGGCTCCCAGGCCGGCGTGTTTCTTCATCATCTTCCACTGGTCCGGGTCAAGCTGGCTGGGTTTGCCGAGGATCCGGTCGGAAATGCCGATCTTGCCCACATCATGCAGGTAACCGGCGAACCTGATTGTCTCGACTTCGTCATCACTCAGCCCCAGCTGTCTGCTGATCATCACTGCATATTTGGCTACCCAATCCGAGTGGCCATGAGTAGAGGGGTCTTTGGCGTCTATCGCCTCCGCCAGCGACCTGATGGTGCCGAGGAAGGTCTCTTCGAGGGCCTTGTGAGTGAATGCATGGGCCACGGCCTTCGCCCCGTGATTGACGATAGTCTGACAGATGGCGGTCTTTTCCGAGCTCAGGGGGCTCCGCTCCCATTTCCGCTGTTCGCCGATGCACACCACCCCCACGGCCTCTCCGTCAACAACCAGGGGGTAGAGCAGCAGAGAAGCCACTTCACCCATCATCCGGCGCTGCTGGTCTGACATGTCCCCCGCGGACAGCGGGCGGCTCCCTCCCACTATCACCGCCTCCCGGGTATCGATCGCCTTCTTGTGGTCAGGTAGCTCATCAAGCAACAGCGCCCTGCCGATGGACGGCTCCCAGTCCATCTCCCTTACCGGATAAGCCGCCACCACCCTCAGGCGGTCGCCTGTTTCGTCCAGAAGCGAGATCCTGCAGAAAGTGGCTTCCGTAGCCTCGGCTATCCGTACCGCCAGCACCTGCAGTACCTGATCAAGTTTGAGTGAGGAGGAAACGGTGGTGGACACCTCAAGCATCAGCTGCAGTTTCTGGGTTCGCTCCTTTTCTGCGTTGAGGGCCTTGTTCCTTTCCTCATCGATCTTGTAGTGGTACGTACTCAACCCTATCCCGGCCGCCAGGAACAGGCCGGCGTGGCCTGCCGCCTCGGTCACCAGTTCCGTCATGTCGGCGCCGGGGACCACAAAGCTGGGGACAACAGCCACGAGGTAGACGATGGCGGAGAGGATGGATACCTCGACGGCGCTTCTCCAGGAAAGGTGCATGGCGGCGATGCCGATGGGGATGAAATAGCCCAGGTAATAGATCTCCCGGGGCAGATGGGTGCGCACCAACAGAATCTGGATGATGCCCAGGGTCCCCAGTGTCAGGATTATGGTCAACACGGACGTATGCCAGCTGTTCTTGCCTGGGCCGGCACCGGTGACGTCCTCTGCTGGTGGGCACGTCAATGAAAAGACCGCCTCGTTCATTCCGCTCCCTTTTCCTGCCCCTCGCGAGCCGGATAACTACCGCCGGTTATCCATTTACACAAAATACCGCGTGCGCCACCGTTAATTTTCATCGGCAGGGGCCACATTGGTCTTTACCTTACGGTTAACCCCCATTGCCAGCGGGTAACTAACAATAACGGCGGACAAGCATGAAACCCTTCCCGGAGACCAGCCTCGGCCACATCATGAAGCTTCACCGCAGAAAGACATCGCTTGCTCTTTTCTCGCTGGCATTCCTGGCCGTGGCCCTGGCGCTGATCATGCCCGGCCGCAAGGGAGACGACGGCGCCGTGGCGGCATTCGCGGGTAACCGGTTCGGCGTCTACAGCCCCGGCTCCCTCGCCGAGGTGCCCTCCAGCGCGGCGGCGGCGATGCTGGGCGCGCTGGGGCTGGAAACCCTGGCAGAATACGAGGATTACTCTCTGAAGATAATGACGGATCTGGGGGTAGGCTGGACCCGGACCGACTTCCCCTTCGACGGCTGGCGCTTCCATGAACCGGAGCATCTGGAAGCCACGCGGCTCCTGGGCATCGAGGTGGTGGGAACGGCGCGACCGGTCAACAACTTCGCCCCCGAGGACCTGTCCCGCTTTCAGGAAGAGTTCCGGCAGCTTATCCGCCGCTATCCCTGGATACGGGCATGGCAGATAGGCAATGAGCCCAATGTGCGCTGGGATCCGTCGGACTATGCGCGTCTTTTTACCGCAGGGCAGCAGGTCGTCAGAGAGGAGTGTCCCGACTGCCGGGTGCTCCTGGCCGGCGTCGCGGCGCGTTTCCCCACGCCTGAAGGTGCCCTGGCCTATTATGATGACCTGCTCTCGGAGATCCAGGACGCCCGGGACGACGAACGGGCCTTCGACGTTTTCGACATGCACTATTACGGTCTGTCCGGTGCCGATGAGGAGATGCTGGCAACGCTGGAACGGTACCGTCAGTTGCTGGACGCCAAGGGCTTCAGTGATTCCACCGGTTTATGGATCACCGAGACGGCGACGACCGGCGGCCCTGTGGCCCCCACCGGCGTTCCCCTGCAGACCGAGGAACAGCAGGCGGCCGAGCTTGTAAGGCGCTTCACCACCATGCTGGCGGCAGGCGCGGACCGGGTCGCCTGGGCGAGACCGTACGAGAACTACCGCTACCACGGAATCGAAAACGGATATTACGATCACGACGCCATCATCTTCAACGGCCTGGGGGCGGAAGCCGGGCTGGGGATCGCCGCCGGCACCACCAAGCAGGCCTATCGCGCCTACCGGACCCTGATAGGCAAGGTGGATGGTTTCTCTTCCGCCCGGCGGCTGGCGCCGGGGTTTTACCGGTTCGGTTTCGATGACGGCCGCGCCGATGTTTTTGTTCTCTGGAATGCCGGCGCCGGGGTTCTGCCGGACCAGTTGCAGGGGACGGTACTGATCACGGACCTGGAGGGCGAACAGCGCCGGCTGGACGCCGGCGTGCTTGAACCGGGAAGAGTTCCCGTTTTCGTGGAAAGAGTCTAGGCGGCTTGGGGCGGGTTCTGGTGGGCGTACCTGGATTCGAACCAGGGACCTCATCCTTATCAGAGATGCGCTCTAACCGACTGAGCTATACGCCCACGACCGCTACCGCGCCGCTGTGGTGTCCGGCTTGATAGTTTAGCCAAAGCGGGCACCCGCTTACAAGCCGGGGTGCGGACCCGCCCGGTGCATACGCCCCGGTAGATGTTATTATGACGCTCTTTGAGGGAAAGAAAAAGCAGGCGATTGGCAAGGGCCGTTCTCTCTTCTATAATGGTGAGACAGGAGTGAGTAAGTTGAAAAAGATGGTCTTATACGGCATCAGCTTTGATGTAATCGGCAAGCAGCCGATTATTCTGAGATCGGAAGAGCACATGTCTGAACTCCAGTCACATTCCTTTATCTCGTATGCCGTCTTCTGCTTGAAAAAAAAAAAACAAAAGACAAAAAACAAAACCCAAACAGATTCAAATGAACAATATCAAAACCCAACAATCCAACAGTACCTAGTCCCGACACCAACTGATCTG
>CAJVWY010000106.1 GCA_913009925.1 uncultured bacterium | reverse complement strand
CCCTGCCGGCGATATCGCCGCTGGCGATCACCGGCACCCGCAGATGCCTCACCAGTGCCGCCGTGACCGTATGGTCAGCCCGGCCCTTGCGCCCCTGCACCCCCAGACGCGGATGGATGCATATCCCCGCCAGGCCTGCATCCTCCAGTCTGGGCGCCAGCGACAGCACCGTTACCTCGCGGCCCGGACCGGAACGCATCTTGGCCGTTACCGGCACGCTCACCGCGTTGACCATGGCGGCGACCACCGCCACCGCCCGTTTTCCGTCTTCCATCAATGCCATGCCGGCGCCGGTCTTTATAACCTTCCTTATGGGGCATCCCATGTTGATATCGATGATATCCGCACCTGCCTCCTCGGCTGCCATCGCCGCCTCGGCCATGATCTCCGGCCGGTTGCCGAACAACTGCACGGAGACCGGGTGCTCTTCCTCCACCAGCTCCAGCATCCGGAGGGTGCGCCGGTTGCGGTAGTGTACAGCGTAGCTGCTGATCATCTCCGTAGCGGCCATGCCGGCGCCGTACCGTCTTGCCTGCAGGCGGAAGGCGCGCACACTGATCCCCGCCATGGGCGCCTGGACCAGGCGGTTGGGTAACTGCACCGTACTAATATCAATGGGGCTATCCAGCTGTGGCTTTCCGGGCATCGTGATACAATACACCACACATGTCAGAGACGGTTATTCAAACCAATAATCTCACCAAAGAGTTTACCAAGCTCAGGGGGATATCCTCCCCCCGGAATTTTTTTGACAAGGTCTCCTTCGCCGCGGTTAAGAGTATCAACCTCACCGTATCCCGAGGAGAGATCTTCGGGCTGTTGGGTCCCAACGGCGCCGGCAAGACGACGCTCACCAAGATGCTGTGCACCCTCATCCTCCCCAGCGGCGGCAGCGCCACTATCTGCGGCTACGACCTGGCCCGCCAGCAGGCGCAGGTGAAGGCATCCATCGCCCTCATATCCAGCGAAGAACGCAGTTTCTACTGGCGCCTTTCCGGGCGGCGGAACCTGGAGTTCTTTGCCGCCCTTTACGGACTTTCCCGCAAGCGGGCGCGGCAGAGAATACCCGAGGTGCTGGAGGTGGTCGGTATGAGTGATGCCGCCGATCGACGTTTCCAGGAATATTCCACGGGGATGAAGCAGCGCATGGCCCTGGCACGTGGCCTGCTGGCCGAACCCGATGTCTTTTTCATGGATGAGCCCACCAAGGGGCTGGATCCGGTGGCCGTAAGAGATCTGCATGAGTTTATCCGCAACCAGCTGACCGCCCAGGGCAAGACCGTGATCCTGGCGACACACGACCTGGCGGAGGCCGAAGAGGTCTGTGACCGCGTCGGCATCATGCAGGGAGGCAGGATGAAAGCGGAGGGCAAAGTATCGGAGCTGGCCGGGGACGCCTCCCTGGCCGATTTCTTCCACAACCTGATAGCCGGCCCGGAGACACAGTCGTGACCCTGAGAAAACCCCAGGCGTTTCTGAAGAAGGACTTCCTGATGGAGACCAGCTACCGTTTCTCCTTCTTCCTGCAGTTCGGCGGCATCTTCTTCTCGGTGGTTATGTTCTATTTCGTATCCGAACTAATCGGCAGCGCCCCCTCGGTGCAGCAGAGCCTGAGCCGCTACGGTGGCAACTACTTCTCCTTCGTGCTCATCGGCATCGCCTTCTCCAACTTCCTATCCGTAGGCCTGGGGAGCTTTTCCACCAGCATCCGGGGGGAGCAGATGATGGGGACGCTGGAGGCCATGCTGGTGACGCCGACGCGTCTGTCTACAATCATTATCTCCTCCTCGCAGTGGAGTTTCGCCTTCACGTCGCTCCGGGTGGGGATCTACCTTTTACTGGGAGGACTGTTCTTTGGAGTCGATTTCGGCGATGCCAACGTGATACCGGCGCTGACGGCGCTGCTTCTGACCGTGATCGCCTTCAGCAGTCTTGGTATTATCTCCGCCAGCTTCATCATGATCTTCAAGCGAGGCGACCCCATCGCCTGGCTTATCAGCAGCACGTCCACGCTGGTGGGAGGAGTCTTCTACCCCATCACCATCCTGCCCGACTGGCTGCAGAAGTTGTCGTACCTGTTCCCCATAACATATTCCCTGGACGCTATCCGCCTCTCGCTGTTGCAGGGCTACGGTCTTACCAGCCCGGAAATAACCCGCGACCTGGCGGCCCTGGTGATCTTCTCCATCATCACTCTTCCCATCAGCCTGGTGATCTTCCGCTACGCGGTACGCCGCGCCAAGAAAGATGGAAGCCTGGCATACTATTAAAATATCATAAAGTTTTCGTAACGCCCGGTTAAATCTCTGTTAAACGGGTGCGATGACTGTTTAACAGCCCCCCGTTTTGGAGTTACAATAGAGAAAGCATAACCGGGAGCCGGTTTCGTGATCCCCCACACGACAGGTTCGTAACATATCAGTGATATGCCAAAAGCCCATATCAAGCAGAGCCCCTTGCTTACTGTCCGGCAGAGGACGGTCCTGGCGCCCCAGCTTTACCAGGGGCTCAAGGTGTTACGTATGGGCGCCGCAGAGCTGCAGCAGCTCATCCAGGATGAGCTGAACGAGAACCCGGTACTCGAACTCCCCGAGCCCGTCGACCCGGGCTTAACAGTGGAACCCCAGCCCTACCGGGAGCTTTGGAATGAATATATCGGGGCTAACCGCGTCCATGATTCGGGCAGACAGGGTGAAACACCCCATCCCAACCCGGTGGAGTTGACTGCCAGCCCCACCACCCTGGCGGAGCATCTGGGCGTGCAACTGGAGCTTCAGGACCTTACCAAGGCCCAGAAACGCATAGGCAGGGCCATCATCGGCAGCCTCGATGACAACGGCTATCTGCGCGATACCATAGCGTCCCTGTCGGAGACTACCGGTGAACCTTCCGGCGAGGTGGAGAAGGTGCTGGCGGTCATCCAGGGTTTCGACCCCCCGGGCATCGCCGCCAGGAGCCTGGAGGAATGCCTGCTCAACCAGATGGACCCGGATGACGCCCAAGGCCTTCCGGGAAAGATCGTCAGTCATTGCCTGCCGCAACTGGGACGCGGCTCCATCGGCAGAATCGCCCGCATGTTGTCCGAGGACCGTTACCGCATTGAATACGCGATATCGCTGATACGCCGTCTTTCCCCCTCGCCCGGATCCCAGTTCGACACCAGCCCGCCCGCCGGTGCCGCCATCCCCGATGTCTTCATCAGGAAGTCGGGTGATGGCTGGGCCATACTGGCCAACCGCGAGATTACGCCCTCACTGAGCATAAGCCGCGATTGTGAACGGCTGGTGGAAAAGCTCGCGGATGCCGACGCCAGGGAGTACATCAAGGCTAAAAGTGAACGGGCGCGCCAGCTTATCAGGGATGTAAACCAGCGCCGTCTCACTCTCACCCGGGTAGCGCGCGCTATCGCCAACGCCCAGGAGGAATTCTTCGAGAAGGGAAGGGACAGCCTCAAGCCGATGAACCTGGATGACATCGCCCGTGTCCTGGACGTCAATCCTTCAACTGTCAGCCGCGCCATCCAGGGTAAATACATGAGCACCCCCTTCGGTATCTTCGAGTTCAAATTCTTCTTCTCGACTGGTTACGCTGTTGCCTCCGGGCCGGATCTCTCGGCCACGGCGCTGAAAGAGCGGCTGAAGAAGATGATCGCGGCCGAGGACGGCAGGCGACCCCTGTCCGACCAGAAGCTGGCCGACGCTTTAAAAAGGGAGAGCATCAGTATCTCGCGCCGGACGGTGACCAAGTACCGTGAGGAACTGGGTCTGCCGGCTTCCTGGCAGAGGAAGAATTCCGCATGAGCGATTCCACACGGGAGAATACAGATAATCGCTTCCGTCAGCCGCTGGCGGCGGTGACCCGTGGCCAGATCCGCGACATCATCCTGATAGTCACCGTCACCGCCCTGATCACCTACTTCCATAACTGGCCACCTCATATAGGTATCATCCCTTCGGAGTCGCTGCACATCCTGCTGCGGCGCCTGTATTACATACCGATAATATACGCCGCCTTCCGTTTCGGCATCAAGGGCGGCCTGCTGACATCACTCACCATCACAGCGCTGTTCGCACCACACGCGGCCAGGTCCATGGGCGGGCTGTTCAAGGGCGCCGCCGTCGATAACTTCTTCGATCTGCTCATCTACAACGTGGTGGCCATCACCACGGGCATGGTGGTCGACGACAAGCGACATCAGGCACAGCGCTACCAGGAAACGCTTAAACTGAACCGGGAGATAGAGGAGAGGGAGACAGCCCTGCGCCAGATAAAAGCCTATACCGACAGCATCCTGAGCAGTATCAGCAGCGGCGTCATCTCCCTGGACCGCCGGGGCAACATCGTCACTGCCAACCTGGAGGCGATGCGGATACTGGCCCGGAAGGAGAGCGAACTGGTGGGTTTCCCGCTGGAAAAAGTATTCAGAAACCAGGAGCGGCTGGTACTGGCGGCGCGGCGCATCCTCGACGGAGAGCAACAGCGCGCTACCATGGAGGCCGAGTTGGCCGGCGAAGGACAGAAGCTGACGGTCGCCATCCGCATCACGCCGCATCTGAGCCGGGGGGAGACCGTGGGTATTGTAATCACCATCGAGGATCTTACCGAGGTCAAGAACCTGACGGAGCAGCTCATGCGGGCGGACAAACTCTCGGGTCTGGGTGAACTGGTAGCCGGCGTCGCCCACGAGGTACGCAACCCCCTGGGCGTCATCAGGGCCAGCGTCCAGATGATGGAAAAGGAGATGGAGAGCGGTTGCAAATCCTCGGAACTGACCCATGTCATGGTACAGGAGATCGACCGGCTGGACGCGGTGGTGAAGGCTCTGCTGGATTTCGGCCGGCCCTCGAAGTCCCAGTTCGAACGGATCAACGTGAGATCGGAAGAGCACACGCTGAACTCCAGTCACATTCCCTTATCTCGTATGCCGTCTTT
>CAJVWY010000105.1 GCA_913009925.1 uncultured bacterium | reverse complement strand
AAGATAGAGTGACGTAGGAGTATAGGAAGTGAATGAAGGGAGGAGTTAGGTAAGAGTGGGAGTTGATGGTGCGGGAGGAGAGATTTTTTTTTTTTTTCAAGCAGAAGACGGCATACGAGATAAAGGAATGTGACTGGAGTTCAGACGTGTGCTCTTCCGATCTCCCAGCCGTCGAAATGGCCGGTACGAAAGTGCATCTCGGCAGCCATAGCCAACAGATCTCTCGATGCCAGCGAATAGTTCATGGCCGCCGTACCCTGGGCGATTCCGTCACACATGTCGGTGCAGAAATACCGGCCCGCCGCCACACCTGCCCTTCTGGCTCCTTCACGCACCTGTTCCGATTTGGCGAGCAGATGCACGCTCCCCGGATGGGAATCGCCGGCGGAGCTCTCAACCAGCAGCCAGGGCTTTTCCAGTTCTTCGGGCTCCCAGCCGGCAGCGATACGCAACGGATCGATCTCCGGCCCCCAGCGCATTTGCTGGCTATTCAAATCAGAGGACTTCATTCGACTCCCACATGTACCTGTCTGGCAATAAAAAGGGGCGGAACCTCCGGTTCCGCCCCCAAGTATATATAACTCTGACCGGCCTCTCACATAGCTGTCTGCTTGTCCGTCTTGCTACGTTCACGGTTCTTCTCATCCGCCCGGGCGGCGGCAGCGTGCTGCTCCTCATCCAGCCATTCCTGAGCCCACTGGTACTCTGTCTTCCATACCGGCTCCGCCACTTGTTCCATGCCATCGGCGTACTGGTCCAGACCATCCTGCAGCTCGGTAACCAGACTCTCAGCACCCTCATGAGTAGCGTAAGCGCCATGTTTCTCGACAGTCTCGCGCACGACCTCAGGATGGTCGATGATGGGACAGGGCCTGAGCAGGTTATGACCAAAGGGCTGCCGGTCACGAATCGATTGGAAAAATGGTGATTGCAACGCTTCGAGCAGGCTGGTCTGCTTGATGTTATCGGTGGCGAAATGGCAGAAGACACATGGTTCCACGTCACCATTGTTGTTGATATGTACGAATTTACGCCCCGCGGCGAGGCAGCCGCCGGTCAGTGTGCCATCGTTCCAGAAGTCGGCGGCCAGAATGGGCTTCTCCCGGCGCAGCCGCTGCACACCCCGGCGCAGGCGATCCCGCTCCATGGGCGTGGGCATATAGGCCAGGTCGGGCGACTTGCCGATGGGGACATAGGAAAAATACCAACCATAGGCAGCCCCTTTTTCAATCATCAGGTCGGCGAACTCATCGCTGGTGATGGTGTCGATGTTCTTCCTGGACGCCGTAGTGCTGAAGGCAAACACAGCGCCCCGCTCGCGCAAGTTATCCATCGCCCGCATCACCTTGTCAAAGGTTCCTTCACCACGACGCTGGTCGGTCTCCCGGCGGAAACCCTCGACACTGATGGCCGGAGCGACGTTGCCCAGCTCCACGAGATCGTCAGCCAGCTGCTCATCTATGAGCGTCCCATTGGTATAAACCTGAAAGGCTACATCATTATGTTTTTCAAACAGGCCCAGTAGCGGCTTATAGACAAACGGTTCCCCTCCGGTGATGACAAAGAAACGGACACCTATCTCCTTGGCTTCGGTGATAACCCGGTCCATTATCTCCGGATCCAGGTCGTCGGCCCGGGTATAGTTGCCGGCATAGCAGCCGACACAGTCGAGATTACAGCGCATGGTAGGTGAGATGACGATGAGGTTGGGTGCGTTAATGCCAGCTTCCTTGATCAACCGCCTGGATACACCCGGGTCGCGGAAAAACAGGCTGACTATCGTCCTGGCGATGTATTTCTTGCGGACATTGGGATGGGTGTTCTTGAGCACCCGGTTGAGATATGCCGCACCCGGACTACCGGGAGAAAGATAGCCGCCTATCCATTCTGCAGCCATTTTCTGTTGCTTGCTCTCGGCGATCCTGCCCAAGGCAGCGGCAACCCGCTGGTAATTCTTGTCAGATGAGTTGGCGAGCATTTTAAGGGCCTGACTGAAAACTCTCTCGGCACTCTCATGCTTGGCGCGGTTGAAAACTTCCTTGCCCCTGGAAAACATATCGATGCTCATACGAAACCTCCTTAAAAGGAAATTGTTTGACCATCGTGCCCGGATGGATCAAATAATACAATTAATACAATTTATCAAAAAAGAGCGGCATATCCAACTAATATAACCATAATCATTTCTCAATCAGCACCGCCCGCGCCGGCGCCCCGTCGCCACCTCTGATCTTGATAGGCAGGCATACAAGTTCATAATCTCCCGCTTCGACATCGTGAAGGTTTACACCCTCGATGATAATTACTCCGGCCCCCAGCAGGCTCAGGTGCACATGGTGGGTATCCGAATGAAACCTCTCGATGGAAAGGTAATCAATAGCTACAAGCAGGACTCCTTGTTCGAGGACATAGTCCGCGCTCGCATCGTCCAGAGCGACGAATGAACGGTTGAACTCTGTGGAGCCCCAGAGGCTGGAATTGCTTGTCTTGAGCAGTACACGCTCCGCACCGGCCATCCCCGCGCCTTCCAGATCCGCCTTCGAAATGGCACCTTCTATACTGGTCAGATCCAGGACCCTTGCCGGCCCCATAAGCGCCGCCAGCGGCAGCTCGTCTACTGTCTCCTCATCATCCAGGAAATGATGAGGCGCATCCACGTGAGTCCCGGAATGGGAACCCAGTCTGAGCTCCGACAGGTTGGCCGTTTCACCTGCCGGAATGCCTTTGTTGGGGATGATCTGCGGCCTGGTATCACCAGGATAGGAGACCATGCCGGTATAAAGCGGAACCGAGATATCTATGATCCTGGTCATTATGCCTCCCACCCTGCTTCTCCGTAGCCTCCTCAAACCGTGTCATAAGCATACCACCATTATACGGTCGCTAATCATCACCTTTTGACATGAAAGAGCCCTCCGTGCGGAGGGCTCCATTATCATATTGTCTATCGTTACCAGCTAGCCGGTATCAGCCGCGCTCGAAGTTCTCCTTCACAGCCGTGAGATCTCCACCTGACCACCAGCCATAGGGCATGCTGGAGAGAAAAGCCGGATCGTAGGTGATGCTAACTTGCTTATCTTGATTATTATGATGGCCGCAGCCTTGTCCACCGCTTCCCTCCAGCTCCACTTCATTGCTGCTCACAACCACTGAACCATAGATTGTGGCACCTTCTTCCGACTCAAACTGGCTTTCCTGCTGCTGTCCCGTCACATAGATCAGGGCGCCGGCATCGGGCGCTCCAACCACTACGCCATGTCCCACTTCCACCTCGCCCTCGGCTGACACTATGGCTATGCCGTTGGTAGGCTGATAACTGAGCCCCTGTCCTTGCAACTCCAGTTCCTTGACGGTGGACTTGTTGCCGCTGTCGCGACCCGGCAGGAGGATACTGGGAGTAATGACCCATGGGTTATTACTATTACCTGAACCGGTGATTGTTATCTTCAGCTCAGCATTACTGACGCCCCTGATGCTCACGGCGTTGTATGAACCATAGTTGGTCTGGAAGTCTTCCGCACTGATTGAGAGGCTGTTTCCATAACGGCTCCAGCCCACACCTGATGGTACGCTGTGGCTATTACTGGATACATCCACATTGACCACGTTGTCGAAGGAATCGAAATCGACCGTGGGGAAGGCCACCTCGTCTCCCAGGGTCGGCTGGTTGCCGTTGGGAGTGTCGCCGGAATAGGTGTCCGTATAGGTCACCGTATCCGTGTAACCATCGCGGGACAGGAATGAGACCGTTCCCTGGTTGTGATGCATGCCGCCCCCGCCGTGACCCATGCCACCACCACTCGTATTAATCTGGATACAGCCGTTGACATGCACGTTTCCGGTTATATCCACATTTCCACCCTCGGCCTTGGCATTCAGTTCGGGGACGCAGTCTCCGCTGAAGCCGGCTGGGTTTTCGTATGTCTGATCCGGGTCTCCCACAAACAGGGCGTAATCGAAGACCTTGGCCGTGTATTTCACTGAAACCCTGACTGTGGAGGTCTGCGGGTTGGTTCCGCCCACGGTACCGATAGAAGTTATCAGCACGTTGCCGGGACGGTCCGGGTCCTCCTTGGTCCACACCTGGTAGGTTCCGACCTCGTTGCCCTGGGCATCATCAAGAGGCTGCGGCTGCTCATAGAAAGGCTCGCCGTCGCCCGAATGATTCGCAGGGGGATAGGACCCTCCCGGATACAGATCATTATAATTACTCAGGGTGACGGCGATCGCATCGTCCACGCCCGCCTCGGCTACGTTCTGTGCCTCTGTCAGCCTTATGTCATGAGCAACCGTACGGTTGCTGTTCAAGGCCAGCGCCGTTACAGTGATGCCGATAATTATCATTATGGACATCACGCCCAGCGCGATTATCAGGGCCGCTCCCCCCTCGTTCCTTATGTCCCATCGCGAACCCATGGCTTCCTCCTTAGAAATTACGCAGGTTGATTTTTATCTTAGAAACGGTTGGTTCGTTCTGCGCGTGCCCGGTGCTTACCGTGCTCTTGAAAGCGATATCGACAGAACGGACATTCCGGGGATTGGCAACCGGTGTCGACATCTGGTTACCTTCCTCGTCGTAATAAGTGAATAATGGCGCGTTGCTGAAAACCCGCTCAACGGTCGCGGTTTCAGACAGGGCCGGGTCAACATTGATCAGCTGTTTGTCGCTACTCAGGATAGTGAGGGGCAGGCTCGGCATCCCGTCCGTCACTACCTTGACTATGGTCGGTAAACCACTGCTGTCCGGGTGTTCACTGGTATAAAGATAGGTTATCCACTGCGGCTCGTTCTGCGAGGGAAAGGAGATGAGGTCATCCTGAAAGATCGGCTCGTTGCCGTATGTGTCGCGCCGCTGTGCTTCGGAGATATTCTTCTCCATGTCGTAAATAGCCGTCCTTGAGAGATCGGAAGAGCGTCGTGTAGGGAAAGAGTGTAGATCTCGGTGGTCGCCGTATCATTAAAAAAAAAAAGACAACTAAGCAC
>CAJVWY010000104.1 GCA_913009925.1 uncultured bacterium | reverse complement strand
GGGCCTGCGCCGCCAGGTTGAACTTGTACTTCTTGAAGTCCTGGCTGCTGACCATGGCCTTGATATACCCGGTCTGGGGCTCGATGGTAACCAGGGCGGCCGCCGGGTCCCCTTCCTCATAAAGGACTTTGTTGATGGCCTTCAGACCCGCATCCTGAAGCTCGGGGTCGATGGTCGTATATACTTTGAGGCCGCCCTCGAACAGGGTGCCGGCACCGTATCTCTCTATCAGCTTCTTCTTGACGTACTCAACGAAATATGGTTCTGAGACCGAGACAGTCTGATCGGTAACCTCCAGGGGCAGCGACGCGGCGCCGTGCGCTTCCGCCTGGGTTATGTACCCCAGGTCGGCCATCTTCTGCAGCACCAGGTTGCGCCGCTCCGTGGCCGCGGCCAGATCACGCTTGGGGGAAAAGGCCGAGGGGGCGTTGGGCAGTCCCGCCAGGGTGGCGCATTCGGCCAGGTTCAGCTGGGAGACGCTCTTGCCGAAGTAGGTCAGCGAAGCCGCTTCCACGCCGTAGGCGTTCTCGCCGTAATAAATGGTGTTGAGATACCGCTCCAGGATATCGTCCTTGGAGACCGTCTGTTCCAGGCGCGTGGCCAGCACCGCTTCCACCAGCTTGCGGCTGAAGCTCCTCTCGTTCGAGATATAGACATTCTTGACCAGCTGCTGGGTGATGGTGCTGCCACCCTCCGCCAGCTGGCCGCTGGTGATATTGATGAAGATGGCGCGGCTGATCGCCTCGTAATCTATGCCGCCATGACTGTAGAACCGTTCATCCTCGATGGCAATGGTCGCCTGCTGCAGATATTCGGGAATGGATTCCATGGGCACCACAGTACGGTTCTCGGTGCCGAACACTTCAGCAAGCAAAGTGCCATCGGCAGCGTATATCTTCGATGTCTGGCCCAGGGAGAGCAGGTCTTCCTCATCCAGCTTGGGTATATCGTGCACCAGCGCCAGAACCGTCTGGATGCCTATCAGCAGCGAGAAGAAAAGCGCCAGCACGAAGAAGCTGACTCCGATGAGGAGGATGGATTTCCTCTTCCTCTTTTTGATGTTCTTTCTCCGACGGGGCATAGGGGGTCGCGGACAGGCCGTTCAGGCGGACCGCATTACTTCATTTCCTTTTCCAGTTCAATCTTCGACGGTGCGGGGGCCTCATCCTCCAACCCCGCGATACGCTGACGCCGGAGGCTGTCTCCTCCGGGTATTTTAGCAGACAATAAACAAGGCTGCCGCCGATGGACAGCCTGGAAAGGACCGGCGCCGGACGCAAGTGCCGCCTGGCAACCTGGCGATGATGCTCGTTTATCTCACGTGATGAACGTACTTCATGAACACCTCGAAGGCCTCTTCCACGGCGGTCTCATCCAGCTCCATCTCATCGGAGCTATGTTTGAGGCATTCTTTCATGCGATGGGTGATGAGGAACACGCCTACGCGGTCCAGGGCCGCCCGGGTGGCCGCCAGCTGGGTGAGCACATCCTCGCAACGTTTATCCTCGGAGATCATCCGTTGCAGCCCGCGCACCTGGCCCTCGACACGGCGCAACCGGTTCAGGACTTTTTCAATATCTGTTTTCGTGACCACAACCTATCACCTTGCTTTCCCATGTTTCCGTCCCCCGGCATGGGCTGACCAGGATCTTGCAGAGCCCTGTTGATGCCTGGAGAGACCGAAACGGCGAACTCAGCTGAGCTCGCCTACCCGTTAATACAATTCACATACTTACCCCTGAGGGTATAGGTATTATTTCAGGGAGCCTAATGGGTGTCAAGAACCTTTGGCTGCTGCGTGATCGCTTGTTTCGGCATCCGGCACTGCCGCCTGAAGATGCGGCTGGGCTCCAGTGAGCCCCTGATGAGCATCTTCCGGCTTACGCCTGCCTGCCCTGTCAGTCCTTGGACGACAGCAGGGCGGGCGCAGCGATACCCACCAGCACGGTGATGAAGCCAATGATATAAAACGCCGAGTTGTTCTTGTCATCCGGCACCCACCAGGCGCAGGTGAAGATGACGATGCCGTAGATTATAAGGAGAGTGCCCAGTTTCCCTGCACGGCTTCCCTTTTTTATCGTTTTCCTTTTATCCGCCATATAAAGGAGTATTTCGCAGGCCGCTGGTCTTTTCCTCCATGCAGCGGACCCGGTTCCGCCGCCGCGCTTGAAAAACGGTGTATGAAGATGGGACGGTCCGGCCGGGTGCCGACCCGCCTGAATATGATAATGTAACCCCGTAAGCGGCCATCGATAGATGGACGGCGCCGGGATGTCCGTACCGTCATCGATCATACCTGCCGGAATATGGAGATAGCCATCGGGAACAGCATCACAGCCTGCTGCATCATCGGGGACACAGAGACCGCTGGCGGCCCAGCATGATTTCCGGGCCGGAAGAGATACGGGAGCGCCTGCGCGCTTTACTGGTCACCAAGGCGTACCTGGAAGGCGATTTCGTCCTCACTTCGGGAAAGCGCAGCAACCACTATTTCGATTGCAAGCAGGTTACCCTGCACCCGGAGGGGCTGGCGCTGGCCGCTGAGATGCTGGTGATGAAGATGCATGAGGCCGCCATCCCCGCTATCGGCGGGCTCGCCATCGGCGCAGACCCCCTGGTCGCCGGCGTGGTGGCCTGCAGCCTGAAGCTGGGATACCCGGTGAAGGGGTTCATCGTCCGCAAGGAGCCCAAGGCCCACGGCACCCGCTCCTGGATCGAGGGGCCGGTGGAACCCGGAACCCGGGTAGCCATCGTCGATGACGTGGTGACCAGCGGCGGCTCGGTGATCAAGGCCATCAGCAATTCCCGGGTTGAGGGCCTGGAGCCGGTCATCGCCTACGCCCTGGTCGACCGGGAAGAAGGGGGCGCCGCCAGGATCGAACAGGAGGCCCACTTCCCCTTCGAACCTCTTTTCAGATACAGCGAGCTGTTCAACGGTGAAAGCAGCTGAAACCGGAGGCGCCGCCCTCAGGCACTGCCTGCCATCTTCCACCTGCATATCTCGCAGAAACCCGGGCCCTTGGCGTCGGTATCGGCAATGGTCTGGGAGAAGAACATGATGCAGGCCGGGTCCCGGCAGTGGTCCAGCCCCAGGATATGGCCGATCTCGTGTACGGCCTCTTTCACAGCCCGTTCCCGCAACACCCCGGCGTCGGGCATCTCCCCGTAAAATCCGGCATCCAGCCTGGCAAGAGAGATGACCGCTACGCGGCGGGACCGATCGGCGGCGCCGAAGACGAAATTGAGGCGCGGGACAAACAGGTCCAGCCCGGTGACGCCCAGCATGATAGCGCCCCCCTGGCGGCCCCTGTCTGCCAGCGCCTCCAGGAACCGCTGGGCATGGTACTGGCCACGCCGCGGTTCACAGGAACCGGTGGGGATGGGGAGAGAGCGGCCGGGGTGGACGTCCGCGCCCAGGACTCCACCTACGGCGGCCGCCATATCCCTTAGTACTCCGTCATCGATCTCGCCGAAGGCGATGACCTCTATATCATCCATATCCGCCATGCGCCCGCCTCCGTGTCAATGCTTCAGGCTCAGGTTGGGCAGCAGCCGGTCGAGCCACCCCGGCAGCCACCAGTTCCATTTTCCCAGGAGCTTCATGGTCGCCGGCACCATGATGACGCGGACGATGGAGGCGTCGATGAAGATGGAGACCGCCAGCCCCACACCGAATTCCTTGATGACGATGGTTTCGGTCAAGGCGAAGGAACCGAACACCACGATCATGATCAGCGCCGCCGTGGTGATGATGCGGCCGGTTTTCTCCAGCCCCAGGGCCACGGCCCTCTCGTTGCTGCTGCCCCGGTCGTATTCCTCCTTTATGCGCGACAGCATGAACACCTCATAGTCCATGCTCAGCCCGAACAGAATGGAGAACAGTATCACCGGCACGAAGGGAAGGATGCCCCCGGGCGCCTTGAAACCCAGCAGGCTGTCGCCCCAGCCCTCCTGGAACACCAATACCAGCACCCCGTAAGCAGCCGCTACCGACAGAAGGTTCATGAAAATGGCCTTAAGCGGCAGGATGAGCGAACGGAACAGGAGCAGCAGCACCAGGTAGGTGATCATCAGCACCCCCGCTACCAGGTAGGGGAAGGCCCCTTTGAGCATGTTGGTGAAATCGACTACCTCCGCCGCCGAGCCCCCCACCATGATCGTGGTCTGAGACAGCCCCTCCACCGAAGGCAGGGTCCGCGAGCGAAGCTCTTTTACCAGCTCGCGGGTCTCACTGCTTCCCGGATCCAGCGGCATCACCCTGACCACCGTCTTGCCGCTGCCGCCGCTGATATTCACCAGGCTGGCCAGCCTGGCGGCGGTAACCGGGTCCTGAATCGCCAGGGCCTGCAACCGTTGCGGGTCCGCCAGCAGGGCGGGGTCCGCCGGAAGAGACAGGCCGGCTACGGTCTCCACCCGCTCCACCCTGGGATCCTCTTCCAGTATCCGGTCGAGCTCGGCAAGCCCCCGGAGGATGCCCGCGTCAAAAACACCATAGGCGCTGCCGGTGTCGACTATGACATAGATCGGCGACACGGTACCGGGGCTCCACTTCTCCGCCAGGAATTCGATACCCCGGCGTGAGTCGCTGTCAGCGGACAGGTCGGCGACGCCCGGTGAGCCCGCGCGCATATCCTTGACCGGCCAGGCCAGCGCCAGCAGGATGCCGATGGAAACCAACAGGAAGAGGGCCGGACGGCGCATGACGGCCTGGCTCCAGCGGTGCCAGAAACGGCCGCCGCCGCCGAGGAACCTTTTGGGGACGACCCTGGCGGTGTTGATGCGCGGGCCCAGCAACGCCAGCAGTGCGGGCAGCAGGGTAACCGCCACCAGCATGGAGAAGGAGATCGGAAGAGCACACGTCTGAACTCCAGTCACATTCCTTTATCTCGTATGCCGTCTTCTGCTTGAAAAAAAAAACAAAGAAACAAATAGCGAGAGACGAGCAGCTCCACATCCACTCCAGCTACCCCTCTACTCCCACCCCCCTCCCACACCCTGC
>CAJVWY010000103.1 GCA_913009925.1 uncultured bacterium | reverse complement strand
GCTGCAACAAGTGGGCAGATTGGTCATGATGGGAAGGGTCGTCCGGAAGCTGGCGCTCATTAGGATGCTAAGAAGGTGTTGGGGGAGGAGTTTTTTTTTTTCAAGCAGAAGACGGCATACGAGATAAAGGAATGTGACTGGAGTTCAGACGTGTGCTCTTCCGATCTCATATCGATCTGGATAAGTACAAGCGGGCCATCGACCGGCTGGACGTGGAGCTCAAGGGCGACAAGCCCAAGATGTATCACTTCACCATGGCGCGTCTGAAATCAGCCCAGGACCTGGTTCAACGTCAGCTCATCCATGAGACCATGCGCCAGAGCCGGCGGCTGCTGCCCTGTTACGCCGGCCGTATCACGGCGGTGATGAACGAGGTGGGCGATGTCTTCCCCTGTGAGATCCTCCTTGACGTTATGGGCAATATCCGTGAATTCGATTATGATTTCAGGAAGCTGTTTCATTCAGAGCAGGCCGACCGGGTCCGTGCCAAGATCCACAACAGCAGATGCTACTGTTCACACGAATGCTATTTCGTCACCAACATACTGTTCAACCCCCTGATGTACGGGCAGGTGGCCGGCCAGTACCTGCAGCTTTCGGGAAAAGACCCGAAGGTGGCGAAATAGCGGGCCATCGTATATTCGATCTGACTCCAAGACTGGCGCTGGTGTTGAGCCTGGCCGCCATCCTGCTGTTCGTCCTGTTTATCACCCTTCCCTATTCCAATCAGGCTTTTCACATAGACGATGCCGTATTCCTGGACTTCGCCGAAAAGAACCTGGAACAGCCGTTCAGCCAGCATGTGAACGATTACCACATGATGGGTGAGGATTTCGGCGAATGGCGCGACACTCATCCGCCGGTCGATGCGCTCTACATAGCCCTGGTAATGTACCTGACCGGCGGCGATTGGGAGCAGCCGCTGCATATCGCCTATATCATCTTCCCCTTGATGGCGGGGATATCCATGTTTTTTCTTGCCCGGCGCTTCACGAGCCATCCGCTGCCGGCCACCCTCCTGCTGCTGGCCACCCCGGTGGTGATGGTCATGTCGCATAACCTGATGGCTGATGTGCCCATGATGGCATTTTGGCTGGCGGCTACGGCTTTATACGTATACGGGGTGGACCGGGACGACACCCTACTGCTTTCCCTGTCCGCCGCCGCTGTCACGGTCGCGGTGTTCACCGGTTACCAGGCGCTGGCGTTGATGGTATTGCTGCCGGCATATCCCTTGTTCACGGGCAGACTCACCCGGAAGAATTCGCTCCCGTTCCTTCTGCCCGCCGCCGCCTTCGCGCTGTACATCTTGATAAATATTTCGCAGTACGGCGAACTGCCGCGCTTCGCACACGCGGGTGGTACCAGCCTGTCCGCGCAACATGTGCTCGACCGGGCCGAGGGAATGTTGCTCCAGATAGGCGGCGTCTCCGTGTTCCCCCTGGCCATGATCGCGGTATTCTCGTTCAGAAAGTGGCGCGCCATCCTGCTGGCCGGGGCCACGGTGACCGCCTCCGCCCTGGGTATCTATCATTACCGGGCCGATAACTTCACGG
The DNA here is from genome assembly GCA_913009925.1 of uncultured bacterium. GTDB lineage: Bacteria > Actinomycetota > Thermoleophilia > BMS3ABIN01 > BMS3ABIN01 > BMS3ABIN01. Next base: position 3,549 of record CAJVWY010000103.1, on the reverse strand, counting down.
GAACCGCCTCCCTTATCTATATAATCCTGCTGACAGCGTCCCTGATGCTGCTGGCGATAGTGATAACGGAATCGATAGGGCAGCTGGTAAAGGCGGCCAGGCAGCGGACGGTGGATACTGATTTCCTGTTTCTGGCTCTGTGGTTCACGGTCATGCTGGCCGGCACGCTTATCCTTCTTCCTCACGCGACAGCCAAGTACATGCTGCCGTTCCTTGCCCCTGTGGTACTGATAGTCTTCAGGGAGCTGGAGTTCCTCCCGGTTCCCGCCGGTTGGAAAAAAGCCGCCGCCGTCGTCGTCATCGTACTAACTTTCCTGGCCGGCACCTTGATTTCCATCGCCGATTACCAGCTGGCCGGCAGCTACCGTGACTTCGCCGCGGATTTCTCCGGACGCTATCAGACCAGCGGCACCGTCTGGTTCATCGGTGAATGGGGGTTCAGGCACTACATGGAGGCTGAGGGCTACAAATACCTGTCGTCCGGCAACGAGGAGGTGGCGGGGGGTGACATCATCGTGTCCCCCGGGGTAGCCGACTGGCCGCTGGCGGAAAGCGTATCTTCCCGCATGCGCCTGGCGGAAACCATCGAGGCTCAAAGCGATTTCCCGGTGCGGGTCATGGGGAGGCAGGCCGACGCCGGCTTCTACGGCACCTACTGGGGAACGATGCCGTTCGCCATATCCCGGGCCCCGGTGGAGCTTTTCCAGGTGTTCGTGGTGGGAACCGGCCCGCTTCCTGAGCGAACGGGTCAGTTGAACATCATCCGGGCACTCCGCAGATAGTTGCGGACCACGCCGAAGGAAGTCATTTTCCGCAGGTGCCTGGCGATGATACTGGGCCTCATGTAGAAGCTGCGGTATGCCATCCTCGGAGCCCGGGTCAACTTCTCGTTGGAAATGTGCTTATGCCGGTAGACCGGCTTGCCCATCACATCATATTCCCGCCAGTCCTCGGTCAACAAAAGGCCCTCCTGGCGGTACTTCTCAAACTCCTGCGTCCCCGGAAACGGGACCATCACGGCAAAGCCGGCGCTGTCCAGTTCAAGCTGCTTCGAGAACTCCACCGTCTCCTTCAAGGTCTCCTCCGTCTCCTCGACGAATCCGAACAGGAAGTATCCATGGGCCGAAAGCCCGGCCTTCCTGGTGTCGCTCACCGCCTGTATGACCCTTTCCTTGCTGACTTTCTTTATCTCCTTGAGAAGCTCAGCGTTTCCCACCTCGATCCCGTACTGGACCAGGCGGCATCCGGCGTTTTTCATGGCCTGCAGCATCTCCAGGTCGACTTCATTGGCGCGGCTGCTGCAGGTCCAGCCCATATCCAGTCCGCGCTCGCTGATCAGTTCGCACATCTCCATCAGGCGGCTGCGCTTGCAGACTACCGAGGGGTCGCGAAAGGAAAAGGTCCTGACGCCGAATTCCTCATGAAGCCAGGTCAGTTCGTCCACGATATTGACGGCGCTGCGCAACCGGTAACGCTTTCCCTGTTGCTCTGTCACATCACAGAAACTGCAATCGTAGGGACAGCCTCTGCCGCTGATCATGCAGGAGAAGTTGCCGCCGGTGCCCCAGACGGGGAACGGGTTGTAAAGGGCGGGCTCAGGCAGCAGATCGTGGGCGGGGAACGGCACCTGGTCCAGGGCCATGTTCCTGACCCGCAGGGGGGTACTCTCTATCTCTCCATTGAGGCCTATAACGATCCCGTCTACACCGGAGAAACCGGTTTCACCTGCCGCCGCCTCACAGATCTCGACCATGGTATCCTCCCCCTCGCCCACCACGGCGATATCGACACTCCGGTGGCCGGCTGAATCCCTGGGGAGGGCTGTCACATGAGGGCCGCCGACTACGGTGATGATGTCCTGGTTCTGTGCCTTGACGATATCGGCCAGCGTTTCCACGTCAGGCCACTGGGGGGTGAGCGAGGAGATGCCCACGACGTCGGGCCGTAACTCCGCTATCTCTCTGGCGATCACCTGACCTGATAACCCCAGGGAGTAGGCATCAAGCATCTCGACCTGGAAGCCCTGGTCCCGGATGGCCGCCGCCACATAGGCGAGCCCCAGCGGTTGGGTTGAGATCCAGGGTCGCTCCACCTTCTCTTTCCAGAGGCCCTCGGGAGGGGTCATCAATAATACTTTTAAATCTCTATCGCTTTTTGTTTTATCAGCTATACTCACTGCTGCAATATTCTCAAGGGCCGACGGCAAGGTGAACTGGTCCCGGATTTTGCTTCATCCATTAAACAACAGTCTGAGGCCAGACTGGATATATACGAAGCGGCTAGATTCCTACCGGGTAATTGAAGTCCCCACGCCCTGATTGGTCAGACCGGAAAGCTTCCGGTGAACCAGCTTAATTAGCTGTAATACTATAATCTTACTTGTAAAAATTCAACATTAATCACTCAGCAGCTTCCGGCACACCGCCAGGGTACTCTTCACGTCGGTAGCGAAGCCGTCCACGCCGACCTCGCGGGCGAACTCCGGCGAATGGGAGGCGCCGCCGGAGATTACCTTGAGGTGGTCTCTCAGCCCCTCATCCTCCAGGGTCGAGAGTATTTCCAGCACCGCCGGCTTGGTGGAGGTGGTGAACGCCGAAAGCAGCAGCAGGTCCGCATCCACCTGCCTGACCTTGTCAATGAACTTGGTGGTGGATACATTGACGCCCAGGTCGTGCACCTCGTATCCCGCCGCCTTCAGCGCCGAGACGATGATATTCTTGCCGATGTTGTGGATATCCCCCTTGACCGTCCCCATCACCACCACCCCGCTCTGATCCTGCTGCCGCTCAAAGAGATATGGCTCCAGCACCGCCAGCGACCGTTCCACCGCCTCGGCGCTGCGCAGCATCTCGGGGATGAAGTATTCTCCCGTCTCGTAGCGGCTGCCTACCTCCTCCATCGCTGCCGACAGGTGGTCGATTATCTGTTCGGCTGTGGCGTCGGCCCGGGTGACGATCGTCTCCGACAGCGTCACGCTGCCGTCGGCATCGCCGTCCACTATCGCCTGCTTGAATTTTTCCAGGGTCTGCGACAATCAGTACCTACCGTATTTTCTTCCATATTCTACCAAAGCCGCTATGTTTTCTTCCGGAGCCGCCAGGGGGATGGAGTCACCGGTGCTGAGGATGAAACGGCCCCCCGCGGCGGCGGCGTCAATGGCAGCGCGAACCGCTTGTTCCACATCGGCAACCTTCCCCTTTTCTATAACGGCTGCGGCATCGATGTTTCCCTTGAGCACTATCCCCTCGCCTACGGCCCGGCGGGCTTCGGCCAGGTCCACCGGCGAATCCAGCTCCAGCACGGCCGCCCCGGTGCGCGCCATCTCCGCCAGGATAGGCATGCTGTTGCGGCAGATATGCAGGATCACCGGCACCTCGCCGGCCAGCTCGCCGATGAAGATCGGAAGAGCGTCGTGTAGGGAAAGAGTGTAGATCTCGGTGGTCGCCGTATCATTAAAAAAAAAAAAATGAAAAACACCGTCGATAGCACCCTACCACTGCACCACTATGAAGACCGGCGTCGCTCGACCACACACTACCACTACACACC
>CAJVWY010000102.1 GCA_913009925.1 uncultured bacterium | reverse complement strand
CGAAGATCTCTTCCTGGGCGATGCGCATGTCGTTGCTGACATCGCCGAAGACGGTGGGTTCCACGAAATAACCCCTGTCATAGGGGTCTCCGGTGAGGCGATTACCGCCCGCCAGCAGCCTGGCCCCCTCCTCCCTGCCTATCTCGATATATTCCAGCACGGTGTTCATCTGCGCCTCGTCGATGGACGGACCCACCTGGACGCCCTCTTCCCGGCCGTTGCCGACCTTGATAGAGGCCACACCCTCCAGGATCTTCGCCGTGAACTCCTCCACCACATCCCGGTGGACGATGGCGCGGCTGGTAGCGGTACATTTCTGGCCGGTGGACCATATGGCGCCGTTGATGGTAAGGCTGACGGCCTTATCAAGGTCGGCGTCCTCCATCACCACCATGGGGTTCTTGCCGCCCATCTCGCACTGGCACCTGGCGCCCCTGCCGGTGACCCGGCCGTAGAGGCTGCTGCCCACGGTGTCTGAACCGGTGAAGGATATCCCCTTGACGGTCGGATTAGCGGCCAGTTCCGCCCCCACGCTGGCACCGGAGCCGGTGAGCAGGTTCAGCACCCCCGCCGGCAGGCCCGCTTCCTCGCAGGCCCGGACGATACGGAGAGCCGTCAGCGGCGCGTTGCTGGCCGGTTTGAGCACTACCGTATTGCCGGCGACCAGGGCCGGCGCCAGCTTCCAGGCGGGGATGGCTACGGGGAAGTTCCAGGGCGTGATGATGCCCACCACACCCAGCGGTTCCTTGACTGTATAAAGCAGGGTGCGGCCGAACTCCGACGGTGTCGTCTCACCGAAGATACGCCTGCCCTCACCGGCGAAGTAATCGAAGACCTGCACGGCGCGGGCCGTCTCGCCCTTGCTTTCGGGCAGGGTCTTGCCCTCCTCGCGGGTAAGGCCCTCGGCGATGCTGTCCAGGTCGCGCTCGATGATGCGGGCCGCCGCCGCCAGGTATTCGCCGCGCCTGGGGGCACTGATAGCGCGCCATTCGCTGCGGGCCGCCGCCGCCGCCGCTACCGCCGCCCGGGTGTCTTCGGCCGTGGAGGCCGGGAACAAACCCACTATGTCGTCTGTATCCGCCGGATTGATATCCGCGAAGGTCTCGCCGGAGTTGGAATCCACCCACTTGCCGCCTATCAGGTTCTGGTAAGTCTCTGGCATGATCATCCCTCTGTTCGTTGTTATCGCTGATTACCGTTCTGCTGTTTGTGACGCCGTCCCTGCCGGCCGCGTGCCGCCAGTCGGACGGACCGGCATGACCGGGGCCGGAATCTGGATTTTATCACCTGCCGGCCGCAGTCTTCCATCCTGGCGCCGCAGATATTGAAAAGACGGCTCTCCGGGCCGCCTGCGTACGATCGATAACATCCGTCTATGGCCGTCCTGCCCTGCTATCCTTGCCCGTCCTCCTCTTCCGAACCCTCATGGGCCGTCTCGATGTGTACCTTGTTGCCGCCGGAATGCTTGGCTACATACATGGCGGAGTCGGCCCGGCTCACCAGCTCGTCGACGTCCTCGTTGAAGTTCAGCTCGGTAAGCCCGATACTGAGGCTGGTATTGGGGAAAGCGAAGCCCTCATATGTGTTCCTGATACGCTCGGCCACACCGGCCGCCCTCACTTCGTCACTGTAGGGAAGGATGACAGCGAACTCGTCACCACCGTAGCGGTAGCCGGAATCCACATCCTGCCTGACGCAGGCGGTGATGGCCTGGGCCACGCCCCGGAGCGCTTCATCGCCCTTGAGATGGCCTTTCTCATCGTTATACTGCTTGAGGTTGTCCAGGTCCACGACCAGCAGCGACACCGGATGCTTCTGCCGCTTGGCCCGCGCCATCTCCTCCTTCAGCCGCCGGTAGAAAAAGCGGCGGTTGAAAAGACCGGTAAGGCTGTCGGTTATGGAAAGCTCTTCCATCTTCTTGGAATGGTTGTAGGACCGCTCATAGAGCTCGGCGTTCTCGATGGCGACGCCGATCTCGCTGCCGATGGCGGCCAGGATCTTTATCTCTTCCTGGGAGAACCCATCCTTCACCGGGCTCAACAGGCACATCACGCCCCTCACCCGGCCCTTCGATTCCAGCGGAATTCCGACATGCGAACTGAACTCGGGGTGATTCGCCAGGGGGTTATCTTCCGGAGCCGCCTCATTGAGGTTCTGTTCCAGCACCGGTTCCCCCCTCTGCACCACCCGTCCCGGACAGCCCGAGCCGAACGGGATGGATGACATCAATTCCACCACATCCGAGGGCAACCCCTGGTGAATCATCAGGCTCATTGTGGCTTTCTCCTCTTCGACCAGGAAGATACCGCCCACCTCCAGCTCCAGCAGTTCCAGCACCTTGGAGAGGGACTCCCTGAGGATGACGTCCAGGTTCAGGGAGCGGCTGACGGTAGCAGCGATGCGGTTGATGGCCTCCAGCTCGCGGGTCCTCTCCTCCACCTTCTTGTCCAGCTGTTCCGAGTATTCGCGCAGCTGCAGTTCAAGGATAGCCTTCTCGGCTCTGATCTTTCTTAACTGTTCCTCAAGCTCGGCCGGGGAAGGTGAGTCCGATTCGCCGAAACCGGCTGGTACCTGCTGGGGATTATCGGTCATGTCTTTGATGCCTGGTTAGGGGCTGAGGGGCCCAGGGGACTGAATCTGGCTTCGATACTAGCATTGAGCACACCTTTGGGCAAGCTGAGCAGGGACCACATCACTGTTTGCTCATTTGATTTATCGGAAACTGCTTGGCAATGATTGAAGCGGCTCCGGACGATGGTTCCAAAGGGGGGCGGCCCCCGGCGCTTAATTGCACTTGTTGCTGCTAATCGCTACAATGCCTTCGGCAGTCACCGAAAGCCCGATTGCGGGCCACCCGGGTGGCGCCGCCCGTTTTTCCAGCGTGACAGCGCCCGCGGCAGCCGCCCTCTCCGGCGAGGTAGCTCAGTTGGTAGAGCGCAGGACTGAAAATCCTGGCGTCCCCGGTTCGATTCCGGGCCTCGCCACCAGCCATCTCTTGCTCCTCTGGTGTTTCCTGACAAGATCGCTTCTTCTATTTCGCTCCCTGGGAAAACCAGAGCCTCGCCTGCGGCTCGGGGTGACAGGGGATTGACGGTCGCCGGAGAAAATATATCCAAAGGTCTGGATATCCAATTTTACGATAAGGTGGTTCTAATGGCGTTTCTTGAATGGGATGAGAAATATAGCGTCGGCATCGAAGAAATCGACCAGCAGCACAAGCGACTGTTCAGCCTGATCAATGGATTATACGGGACGGTGCAGAAGGTCGAAGGTGCGAATGATATGAAATCCTCCATCATCGAACTGTCGGCGATTCTTTCCGCCGTGGACAAGATGGAAGATTACGCATCGTATCACTTCTCAACAGAGGAAAACTATATGCTCGAATATTCTTACCCCGGTTACAAGGCGCACAAGAAGGCTCACGATCTTTTTTTTGAGAGTGTACGGAAGTTCAAACGTGAGGCGGACGAAGGAAAAGCGTTCAAGCTGACGGATATCCTGGAATATCTGAAAAAGTGGCTTACGGGCCATGTGCTGACCACGGACCAGAAATACAAGAAGTTCTTCAAGAAAAAAGGCCTGAGTTGATCATAAGCTGATCGGGCTGTATGCAGTTCCGCCCTTACTGAAACAGCCCCACCAGCTGGAAGCTCTCCACATCCACCAGACCCCTGTCTGTTATCTTCAGCGCCGGGACTACCGGCAGAGCCAGGAAGGACAGCGCGATCAGGGGGTGCTCGAGCCGGCAGCCCAGCCCCCGGGCGGCGCCGGTGACCTGTTCAGCGGCCGCCGCAACCTCTGCCGCCGGATGGGTGGACATCAGGCCCGCCACCGGCAGCGGCAGCGTAGCCAGCACCTCGCCGCCGACAACCACCGCCGCGCCGCCGTTCTCCTTCTCCACCGCCAGAACCGCCCGGCGCATATCGGCATCGCCGATCCCCACCACGATGATATTGTGGGAATCATGTGCCACCGAGGTGGCGATGGCTCCGTCCCGCAACCCCATGCCCCGCACGAAACCGAGGCCGATATTGCCGGAGGCCATGTGCCGTTCCACCACGGCTATCTTGAGCAGGTCGCGATCTGTATCCGCCACCACCAGCCCGCCCGCCACCTTCGGCGCCAGCACCAGTTTCTCCGTCACTATCTGGCCGGGGACTATGCCGATCACCTTCATCTTTTCACCGGCGGCCCGGATGTCCAGCCGTTCGAGGCTCTTGTAATCGATGTTCACCGTGCTGCGCACCATGCGGCCCGGCTCGCCAGAGACGAATGGCAGCACCCGCCCATCTGCCGCGACCACCTTGCCGCCCTGTATCACCCTGGAGACCGTGACCTGTTCCAGGTCATCCAGCACGGCGAAATCCGCCTTGAATCCCGGAGCCACTGCGCCAGTATCAGACAGCCCGAAATAAGCGGCTGTGTTGATAGTGGCCATCTGGATGGCGGTCATGGGCGGCAGCCCTTCGCCGATGGCCAGGCGCACCAGGTAGTCCACGTGGCCCTGCTCCAGCAGGTCGCCGGGATTGCAATCGTCGCTGACCAGCATGAACTGGCGCGAGTTCTCGGGAGTGACAATACTCACCAGTTCCTTCAGGTTCTTCTCGGTGGAGCCCTGCCGCACCATGATGAACATGCCCGCACGCAGCTTCTCCCGCGCTTCGGCCGTGGTAGTACACTCGTGGTCGGAATGGATACCGGCGGCGATGTAGGCGGCCAGGTCCTTGCCTGTGAGGCCGGGGGCGTGACCGTCCACTCGCCGGCCTTCGGCTATCCGGATCTTGTTGAGCACTTCGCGGTCCGCCGCCAGCACGCCGGGGAAGTTCATCATCTCGGCGATGCCCAGCACGCGGTCCCGGGGCAGCATCAGCGCCAGATCGCCGCTGGTAAGCTCGGCGCCGGAGGTCTCCATGCCGGTGGCGGGCACGCAGGAGGGAAGCATGATATAGATGGTAAGCGGCAGGTTCTCACTGGAACGGAGCATGTAGTTGATGCCTTCGATGCCCAGAGATCGGAAGAGCGTCGTGTAGGGAAAGAGTGTAGATCTCGGTGGTCGCCGTATCATTAAAAAAAAAAATAATAGCACACGTCTGAACTCCGTCACATTCCTCTATCACTCTGTTACCAATCACCACCTTCCCAGCTCTTCCCTATCGTCTCACCGCACCGCCCTACCGTGAGCCC
>CAJVWY010000101.1 GCA_913009925.1 uncultured bacterium | reverse complement strand
TTCCCGACACGACGCTCCTCCGATCTCACCGGCGCGGGTGGCCTCCAGCTGGGAAAGAATGAAACGCCGGTAATCGTCATCGGGGATAAAGCACACCTCCTGGCTGTCCACCCGGTCATGCACGTCCAGCCCCGCCCTCCGGGCCAGCTCCCTGACCTCCACTTTTCTCATCTCGCCCAGAGGGAAATCCATGGACGCCAGCAGCGGCTGCCGGACCCCCCATAGCATGTATGACTGGTCCTTGCCGGTGTCACGCCCGCGTGCCAGCATCCGCCTTCCATCCTTGGTGATTATGCGTGCGTAATGGCCGGTGACCACCCCGGCGGCGCCAAGCTTCTCCGCCAGCCGCATCAGTTCCGGGAAACGAAAGCTGCTGTTACACAGGGCGCAGGGGTTGGGAGTACGCCCGGCCAGGTATTCGGAGACGAAATACTCCACCACTTTTTCCCTGAACAGGCAGGAATAGTCGACGGTAAGATGCGGCAGCCCCAGGCTGTGGCAGACCTGGCGCGCGTCCCTGATGGCCCGGGGCGAACAGCAGCTCAAGCCCGAATCCACGGCATCCGCTTCCGGGTCGCTCCACAGGCGCATGGTTACGCCGATGACCTGCAGTCCTTCTTCCTTTTTAAGCCAACAGGCGGTGGAACTGTCCACCCCGCCACTCATGGCGGCGATTACCGTGTCCGGTTCTGCTCCGGGCGCGACCGGGAAGGTCCCCCGCCCCAGTGAATCCTCGAACGCCGCCTGCAGCGCCTCTACGGCGAATACAGCTGCCTGCTCCGGTGAACCCTGGTTGGCGTCTTCGGCTACCGGCGTTCCCCTTCCACCTAATCCTGCCAGTATCTCCGCCGCGGTCAACGCCGCCGCCCGGCGCCACGATATCCCCTCCAGCTTGCCGGTCAGGACACTGCCGGCGGCTATGACAGCGCTGGAACCGGAAGCGGTAAATGATGCTTCGGATACACAACCGCCGTCGAACCTCAGAAAGACGCTAATCTCGGCCCCGCAGCCGGTATCTCCCGCTTGGCCGATGCCATGGGCACCCGCCATCTCCCCCCGGTTCCGTGGCTCACGAAAATGTTCCTGCATTTTATGGTTACTCATATCCTTATTTTAATAGAAAAAGGCGCGCCACAGGCGTGCCTTGCCACACATTAAATCTTTCTCGACTTCACCGGCGCAGCGTGTCGACAATGCCCTGTTCCAGAGAACTTTCATCGGCGTAACCGGTCCAACCCACCTGTATTCTTGATTCTGCGTTGATCATCACCACGGTGGGCGTGGTATTGACCAGCAACTGGCTGGCCAGACCCTTGTACCTTTCTCCATCCGAATAGAGATAGGTATAGAAGTCCATCTGCCCCTTGTACTTGCTCTCCAGGCGGGTCATTGCGGTACGCACGCTGCCGTCATCATCTGGTCCGAGCATGTAAAAGGTGATGGCGATGGGACGGCGCTCCTCCAGGGAAGTGTTTATATCATCGGGGAGATTATCGTTCGTCACCAGCACCTGGCCCACCATCATTTCCGGTTGGGACACATCGCCGCTGTCCCCGCTCTTCACGCTGCTTCCCTTGGCAGTGGAAGCCTTCTTGACCGGTGGCGGGGTCTCTTCGCCGCCACATCCGGCCATTAAAAAAACCGCTAACGTGACAATCATCACCGTGGCGGTCAGTTTGAGGATTCTCGTCATTCCCACCCTCTCATATCCATAATAAAGCTCCACCTTGCCGTGTTTGTCCGTTTATTGAACCTGCTCCAGCAGGTGGGTGCCGCTCCCCAGCTACCCTTGGATAGTTGGGGAAGACTAAGCTCCCTTACATAATGTGTTGGCTCAATAAAGTTACAAATCACAAACAAGGTCGAGCTTGGTTTATATTATCACACGGGTTTATTCTTCGGCAATAGTGAAAAAAAACCTTTATGTGGTAAATATGTCAGGAACCCTTTGCGCCATAACGTTTGGCGGCAAGCGCTGCGGTCCTATTGCTTGAGTTTGAGCTCCTTCAGTTGCCGTTTGCCCACGGTTGCCGGCGCTCCCGTAAGCGGGCAGCCGCCGCTCTGGGTCTTGGGAAAGGCGATGACGTCCCTGATGGTGTCCAGCCCCGCCATCAGCATCACCAGCCGGTCCAGGCCGAAGGCCAGGCCGCCGTGGGGCGGGGCGCCGTACCTGAGCGCTTCCATGAGAAAACCGAAATCCGCTTCCATCTGGTGGTCCTCGTGACCCAGTATATGCAGAATCTTCCTCTGCAGGTCCGGCTTGTGGATACGCAGGCTGCCGCTGGCTATCTCCACCCCGTTCAGCACCAGGTCATAGAGGCTGCCGCGCACCTTGAGAGGTTCGTCCTCCAGGTAGCCGATGGTCTCTTCGTTGGGCAGGGTGAAAGGATGGTGCTCCGCCACTATCTCCCCGGTATCATCGTCCAGCCTGAACATGGGGAAGTCGGTCACCCACAGGAACTTCCATCCCGGCTGAACCAGATCCAGCTCCCGGGCCAGCCGGTTCCTCACCGCCCCCAGCACCGGCACCGCCACCTTCTCCCGGTCAGCGACAAAGAAGATGATATCACCCGCCTCGGCGCCCACCGCCGCCAGAGTCGAATCTATCTCCCCGGCAGACATGAACTTGGCGATGGGCGATTTGACCTCCAGCCCTTCGCGGATGATGAGATAGGCCAGCCCCTTGGCCCCCTCACTAACGGCGTAGTCGGTGAGTCCGTCAATCTCGCGGCGAGACAGTTTCGCCGCACCCGGCGCGCGGATGGCCCGCACAATGCCGCCGTCCTTGAGCGTCCGCGCGAACACGGCGAAACCGGACTCCCGGAAGATATGAGAGACATCAACGATGGGCAGGCCGAAACGCAGGTCGGGCTTGTCGCTCCCATACCTGAGTAACGCCTCCTCGTAAGTCATACTCGGGAATGGTGTTTGCAACTCATCGCCTGATACCTCAGCGAACAGGCTCACCAGCAGTTCTTCCAGCAATGCCTTGATCTCCGGCACGGTCATGAAAGACATCTCTACGTCTATCTGGGTATGCTCCGGCTGTCGGTCGGCGCGCAGGTCCTCGTCCCGGAAGGCATGGGCGAACTGGTAATAGCGGTCCAGGCCGGAGACCATCAGTAACTGTTTGAAAAGCTGTGGTGACTGAGGCAGGGCATAGAACTTCCTGGGCTGCAGACGGCAGGGCACCAGGAAGTCCCGGGCTCCTTCGGGAGTGCTCTTGGTCAACACCGGCGTCTCCACTTCCACGAAATCATGGCTGTCGAGGAATGAGCGGACCGACCTGGTCACCCGGTGCCGGAGCAGCAGGTTGTCGCGCATCTCCTCCCGCCGGAGGTCGATATAACGGTATCTGAGCCGAAGAACCTCTTCTACATCAGCGCGCTCCTCGACACTGAAAGGTGGTGTCTCCGCACGGTTGAACACCTCTACTTCGGTGACATTCACCTCTACCTCTCCGGTAGCCATACCGGGGTTGATGGTCTCCACCGGTCTCAAGGCCACCGTTCCTTCGATCCTGAGCACATCTTCGGAACGTAACGAGTGCCCGATGGAGTGCACCTCACCCGAACGTTCCGGGTCGAAGGCTAGCTGCACCAGCCCGGTCACGTCACGCAGATCGATGAAGACTATGCCTCCGTGGTCACGCCAGCGGTGCACCCAGCCACAGAGAACGACCTTCTCTCCCTGGTTTTCAGCCCTCAGCCTTCCGCAATAATTTGTTCGCATGACATCCGTTCCTTTTCTTTCCGGGAAGTGTTTCTTTACAAGCAGATTCCTCGTCGCTCGCCTTCGGCTCGCTCCTCGGAATGACAGGCAAATGTATTATCCCCAGCGGAGCGAGGCTCTGCTTTTCGCGCTTATCCAGCCAGATGTTCCTTCAACGCATCCAGCGGCACTTCCTCCTGCGCGCCGGTGTCCATATCGCGTACCGTCGCCACGCCGCGGGCCATCTCATCCTCGCCGATTATCACGACCCTCCCCGCGCCCAGGCGATCGGCCTGCTTCATCTGGCACTTGAGCTTGCGGCCGGCATAATCCATATCCGTGGCGACCCCCAGCCGCCGCAGCTCGTGGATAACCTGGACGGCGGCCGGCCGCGCCCTCTCGTCCAGGACAGCGAAGAATACCTCGATCCCTGGCGCCTCCTCCTGGACACCACTCGACTCCAGCGCCATGATTATCCGCTCCAGACCTGTGCCGAAACCTACCGCGGGTGTATCCGGCCCGCCTATCTCCGCCACCAGACGGTCGTAACGGCCGCCGCCGCCGATACCTTTCTGTGCCCCCAGGCGGGTGCATTCATACTCGAAGGTAGTGCGGGTATAATAATCGAACCCACGGACCAGGGTCCCATCCACCTGGTAGGAACGTCCCAACAGGTCCAGGTATCCCTTGACCGCCACGAAATCATCCAGGCATTCGCCGCAGAGATGGTCCACCAGCAGCGGCGCGTCCGCCAGTAACGCCAGGCAGCCCTGGTTCTTGCAGTCAAAGACGCGCAAGGGGTTCAGGCGCGCCCGTTCGCGGCAATCCCGGCACAGGTCTTCCATCACCCCTGACAGGTAGTCCTGCAGCCGTTCCATGTAATCGGGGCGGCAACGGGGACAGCCCATGCTGCTCAGCCGCAGCCTCACGTCCGGGACCTCCAGCCGCAGGTACAGGTCTGACATCATCATTATCAGTTCCACGTCCAGGGCCGGGTCTCCCGAACCGATTGCCTCGGCCCCCAACTGGTAGTGCTCGCGGAACCTGCCTGCCTGGGGCCGTTCGAAACGGTACATGCGCTCGTAATACCAGAGTTTCACCGGCTGGGGCAGCTTATGCATGCCATGCTGTACATAGGCCCGCACCACCGGCGCCGTCCCTTCCGGCTTGAGTGTCATGCTGCGCCCACCCTTGTCCTCAAAGGTGTACATCTCCTTGCGGACGATGTCGGAAGACGCGCCCACGCCCCGCACGAACAGGTCCGTGTCCTCGAACGCCGGCGTCTCTATCCGCCCATAGCCCGCCGCGCTGAAGATACGGGCGGCCTCATGCAACACGCGTGATCTCAGCGCCCGGTCTCCGGGCAGCCCATCGTATGTCCCGTTTGGACCCTGTGTCTTCACCAGTCAATATCCTTGAGACAGATGTTTGCCTCTTTTTCCCTGCCCAGCGTTGTCTCATTCCCGTTGCCGGGGTAGACAGTCGTCTCCGGCGGGCACATGCTCCTCACC
>CAJVWY010000100.1 GCA_913009925.1 uncultured bacterium | reverse complement strand
GGATGGAGAATAGTGGAGAAGAATGAGTAAGGGATAGGTGGTAGGTGAAATAATCAAGATCAAGATATATACCGTTATATGTATTTGATTTTTTTTTTTTTTTTCAAGCAGAAGACGGCATACGAGATAAAGGAATGTGACTGGAGTTCAGACGTGTGCTCTTCCGATCTTCCATTACAAATCCAATGCCACAGGTGAGAACGGAGGCCGTTGATGGCGTTAAGAATAGAAGAACTGGCCAAAACCATCGACCACACACTGCTTAGACCTGACGCGACCCGAACCGACATCGAACAGCTGTGCGACGAGGCGGCGGAACACCACTTCGCGTCCGTGTGCATCTTCCCCACATGGGTGCCGCTGGCGGCCAGCCTCCTGAAGGGAAAGGACTCCAAGGTCTGCACCGTACTCTCCTTCCCCTTCGGCGCCGACACCACCCGTACCAAAGTGAGGGCGGCGGAGAATGCCGTAGGCATCGGCGCCGACGAAGTGGAGTTCGTAATCAATATCGGCGCCATGCTGTCGGGCAATTTCCGCCTGGTGCGTGACGAGGTGACGTCGGTGGTACGTGCCGTGCGTATGAAGAGCGTCAACGTCGGCAAAGGACTGGTGCTGGTCAAGGTCATCATCGAGGCCTGTTACCTCGACCCCAAGCTGTTGCGCCTGGCCGCCCGCATGATCGAGGACGGTGGTGCCGACTTCGTCAAGACATCGACCGGTTTCGGCCCCATGGGAGCTACGGTCCCCGAGGTGGAACTACTCCGTGATGAGCTGTCTGAGGACCTGGGCGTCAAGGCGGCCGGCGGTATCGTCACCGCCGAGGACGCCGAGACCATGATTAACGCCGGCGCCGCCAGGCTGGGGAGCAGCCACGCCGTGGACATAATGAAAGAATTCTCACAGGAAAAGGAGAAATAGGCGGGCCTGCCGCCGGCAACCTGATATCCATGCCAGATCAAACTTCCATCCCGGACCTGACCTTCGATGACCGCGGCTTGCTTCCCGCTATCGTACAGGACTGGTACACCGGTGAAGTCCTGATGCAGGCCTTCATGAACCGCGAGGCCCTGGACAATACCCTCAATACCGGTCGTACATGGTTCTGGAGCCGTTCACGGCAGCAGCTGTGGAATAAGGGAGAAACCAGCGGCCATTTCCAGTTCGTGAAAAGCATCCGCTACGACTGCGATCTCGACTGCCTGCTGCTCCTGGTGGAACAGCGGGGGCCTGCGTGCCATACGGGCGAGCATACCTGCTTCCACCGAGCGCTGGATGGGGGAGAGCTGCGGCCGGCGGCCTTCGAGGCGCTCTCCCGGCTGTTTGAACTGGTGAAGCAGCGCCAGCGTTTGATGCCGCCGGGTTCCTACACCACCAGCCTGTTCGAAGCGGGCACTGATACCATCCTCAAGAAGGTGGGAGAGGAGTCCTCCGAATTGATCGTGGCCGCCAAGGGTGGCGACAGGGAGGAGGTGACCTGTGAGGCCGCGGATCTTTTCTACCACGTCTCGGTGTTGCTGGCCCAGGCGGACGTCACCCTTACCGATGTGCTGGAGGAGCTTCTTAAACGATGGAAATGAACGAGGCCAATGCCGGCGTCCCGGGCCTCGAGATTCATCCTTCCCTGGAAGAGGTACGCAGCCTGGGCCGGCAGGGGTATAACTTCATACCTGTTTACCACAGTTATATCTCCGACCTGGAGACCCCCGTTTCAGCCTTCCTGAAACTGGGGCCGCGGCAGGATTCCTTCCTGCTGGAGAGCGCCGAGCAGGGAGAGCGCATCGGCAGGTATTCATTCATCGGGTGCGACCCCAGGGCTATTATCACCTTCCGCGATGGTGAGCTGACCATCCGCGACGGTGATTCGCAGACGGTGGTTGCCAGCGATGATCCCTTTGGGGCCATCGAGCAGTTCATGTCGCGGTACCGGGCGCCGGAGCTGGAGGAGCTGCCGCCCTTTATCGGTGGAGCCGTGGGTTATTTCGGTTACGACCTGGCGCGCTGGATAGAGGAGCTGCCGCCGCCCAACCCTGATGAGCTGGATATACCGGACATGGCTTTCATGGTCTCCGATTCCATCGTCATCTTCGACCATCTGAAACACGCCATTCTGCTGCTGGCCAACGTGTTCATGGAGGAGGGTGTGGATCTGGAAGAATCCTATGAGACGGCCTGCAACCGCGTGCGTACTCTGAAGGAGCTGTTGAACGCGCCGCTCTCCCGTCACGGGCAGCACCGGCAGCGGGTAATGGAGGAGCCGGTGTCCAACTTCCGACGGGAGCAATTCGAGGCGGTGGTGGACCGGGTCAAGGAGTACATATACGCCGGCGACACCTTCCAGACCGTACCGTCGCAGCGCTTCAATCTCAAGGTGGATATCTCGCCCTTCGGCATCTACCGTGGCCTGAGGACCGTCAATCCATCTCCCTATATGTATTATATCGGTTTTAAAGATTTTGCTCTGGTGGGCTCATCGCCGGAGCCCCTGATCAAGGTGAACCGCGGCTGGGTGGAGACCAGGCCTATCGCCGGCACCCGCCCCCGGGGGGCGGCCCCGGATGAGGACAAGCGTCTGGCGGATGACCTGCTGGCCGACGCCAAGGAGCGGGCGGAACACATCATGCTGGTAGACCTGGGCCGCAATGATCTGGGCCGGGTCTGCGAACCGGGAACGGTGGAAGTGGTGGACCTGATGCGCATCGAGTATTATTCGCATGTGATGCATATCGTCTCCGTGGTGGTGGGCAAGCTGCGCGAGGGGCTGAAGGCGACGGACGCCCTCAAAGCGGCTTTCCCGGCGGGTACGGTTACCGGCGCCCCCAAGATACGTTCCATGGAGATCATCGATGAACTGGAGCCCACCAAGCGGGGCCCGTACGCCGGAGCCATCGGGTATCTCAGCTATAACGGAGAGCTGGACACCTGTATCTGCATCCGCACCATACTGGTCAAGGACGGTACGGCTTATGTCCAGGCCGGAGGCGGGGTGGTCGCCGACTCAGTGCCGGCCAATGAATACGAAGAGACCTGCAACAAGGCCAGGGCCATGTTCGCGGCCATTGAGCTGGCTCAGGCGCAGGAGGATTGGCAGTAAATGGGCGCCAGGGTATTGATAGTTGACAATTATGATTCTTTCACATATAACCTGGTCCAGTACCTGGGCGAGCTGGGCGCGGAGGTAGAGGTCCACCGCAACGACAGCATCACGCCCGCGGAGGTCGGTGAGAGGGGCGCGAGCCATATAGTCATATCGCCCGGTCCCTGCACTCCCAACGAGGCGGGCATCTCCATGGATGTGGTCAGGGAACTGGCCGGCAAGGTGCCCATCCTGGGCGTCTGCCTGGGTCACCAGTCCATCTGCCAGGTGTTCGGCGGCGATATAGTCCGGGGGGACGCGCCGGTGCACGGCAAGGCTTCCGAGGTGTTCCACGACGGGCGGACCATCTTCGCCGGCGTGGAGAACCCGCTGATCGCCACCCGCTACCATTCGCTGGTGGCAACGATGCCGATCCCGGAGGAGCTGGAACTTTCCGCCTGGACCGGCGATGACGTGGTCATGGGTGTGCGCCATCGTACGCTGCCGGCCCTGGAAGGGGTGCAGTTTCATCCGGAGAGCATCCTTACCGAAACCGGCAAACAGATTCTGGGAAACTTTCTGGGCATGAGTGTGGAAGGGGAAGAACATGCCTAATGAGATACTGACCTACGCCATCGACCGGCTCGCCGGCGGCGGCGACCTGACCGCCGCCGAGGCGGAGTCCGTACTGGAACAGATAATGTCGGGCAAGTCCAGTGAGGTGCAGACCGCTGGCTTCCTGGTCGCCCTCCGGGCCAAGGGCGAGACTGTGGACGAGATAACCGGGCTGGCCAAGACCATGCGGCGTTTCTCGCTGAGGGTCGATGTCGCCGGTGTGCGCCTGGTGGATACCTGCGGTACCGGCGGCGACCGGTCCAACACCTTCAATATCTCCACAACCGCCGCTTTCGTGGTGGCTGGCGCCGAAGGGCGCGTAGCCAAGCATGGCAACCGCAGCGCCACCAGCCAGTGCGGCAGCGCCGATGTGCTGGAGGCGCTGGGTGCCGGGCTGGAGCTAACGGCCGGGGCCGTGGCGGAGTGTATCGCCGAGATCGGCATCGGTTTCATGTTCGCGCCGGTGCATCACCAGGCCATGAAGCACGTGGTGCCGGTGCGCCGGGAGCTGGGCGTCCGCACCATCTTTAATTTCCTGGGGCCGCTGACCAACCCCGCCGGTGCCGATTATCAGCTCGTAGGTGTCTCCGACCGCTCATACCTGGAGATCATCGCCGAGGCCCTCAGGCAGCTGGGCTGCCGCCGGGCCATGGTGGTGCACGGCCATGACGGACTGGACGAGATCTCCATATCCGGGCCCACGGACGTGGCTGAGGTGACCGGGGCGGAGGACATTAAGACATACACCATCAAGCCTGAGGACTTCGGCATGGAGCGGTCCGAGGGCAACGACCTGCTCCTGGGTGGAACCGCCACCGAAAACGCTGACGTCCTCAAAAGCATTCTTCAGGGCGAGACGGGCGTACGCCGCGATATAGTTCTGCTGAACGCAGGGGCGGCGCTGTATACGGTGGGCGTCGCCGAGGGCATGGCGGCCGGGGTGACGCAGGCAGCAGACAGCATCGATTCCGGCGCCGCCCTGGAGAAACTGAACCTGTTCATCGCCAGGACCCGGGACGAGGATCAGGGGTGATTTGTCCCAATTCCTAGACAGGATCCTTCAGTCCACCCGGGAGGAGCTGTCCGCCCGCAAGGAGAGGGTTCCGGAAGCGGCGCTGGAATGGCCGGCGTCAAGGCCCGGGGGAGAGCGGTTCAGGGGCGCTCTGGCGCAGCCGGGCATGTCGCTTATAGCCGAGATCAAGAGGGCTTCACCGTCCAGGGGTGATATCCGGCCGGACCTGGACGCCGGCGGCATGGCCGCGGATTACGAGGCAGGTGGTGCCGCCGCCGTCTCCATTCTCACCGAGGAGCGTTATTTCAAGGGGAGGCTCTCCGACCTGGAGCAGGCACGGGCCGCCTGCACCCTGCCCCTGCTGAGGAAGGACTTTATTATCGATGAATACCAGTTAAGGGAGGAGATCGGAAGAGCACACGTCTGAACTCCAGTCACATTCCTTTATCTCGTATGCCGTCTTCTGCTTGAAAAAAAAAATAATAAAAAATAAAAATAAAAATAAAAATAAAAAAAGAAGATATAAAATCAGAGA
>CAJVWY010000099.1 GCA_913009925.1 uncultured bacterium | reverse complement strand
TCCTTTCTTTTTTTTCTCTTTTTTTATCATTTTTTTTTTTAATGCTCCGGCGACCACCGAGATCTACACTCTTTCCCTCCACGACGCTCTTCCGATCTCCTTCCCCGTAGACGGGGGCGGGCGCTTCATCGCCCCGCCGTCCACCAGAAAATATATGACGCTGGATACGCGCTACATCGATAGTGCAGGGGTCACGATGTCCACCGATGGTACCGTGAACAATTCCCACGACATGAACAAGCGCTCAACCGGCGGGCTGGACTCGTTGACGCCGGGGGTCAATAACATCGCCGTCTTCGCGCAGGATAGCTCTACGGACACTCTGGTTCCGGATGCGGCGGTAACGAAGCTCAGCTACGTCCCCCGCAGGCTCTATGACAGGCAGTGATGTCCGAGATCTCGTTACATGTCTTAAAAAACACTACCAGGGCGACGGCTTACAGTGACCGCCACAAGGCCAACATCCTGGAGCGCAGCGGTCTTAATCCGGATGGCGCGGCGGGAATTGAATTCCAGACGGTGCTGCAGGGCGGCGATGGTTATTTGAAATTCAGTGCCTCGAAGCTGATAGCGCAGAAAAATGACGCCATCGACCTATGGTACAACCTCGACGGGCGGGCGGTGCAGACATCGGTCTACGACGTTCGCGAGGATGAAGCGTCTGGCGAATGGCTTTACTCCTGCCAGGGGCATGCTGCCCACTACGGAAAGAGCATCTATCATCGCACAGTGGGGACGGAAGCCTGGTACGCGCGAGAGTATATAGAGGCAATGTTCGGCGTGGGTGTCGTAGCGGGCTGGTATGCCGACCACAGCTGGATAAGCGCGGGCTGCCCGTGGATCAAGGACTCCCATCAATTCATTGTTGGCACCGCCCAGCCGGTGGTCAACGAGGACTACACCTTCGCGGTCATGGCTGAGGAAATCATGTCACGGATGCTGCGGGTAATAGATGCCACCTGCGGGATCTTCCCCGGCCCTGACGGCCCTGACGAGATGGGTTGCTATCCCTTCTGGCGAAACCGGCTCGGCGGCGCCTACGAGCCGCTGAAGACTGTGGACTGGATCATCGAGCCATGGGACTTTGAGCCGGGCGATATCAATATCCGCCTCGACTGGAAAAAATACTGCAATTCTGTCTACGCCAAGTTCACCGATTCCAGCGGAGCGCCGGTGGCTCTCGGTGTAGATGATTGGGCGTCTATAAACAAATACACACCCGGCAGCTGGGAGTTCAAAGTTCTCGACCTGACTGGCGGTGACGGCTATCTTTCCGCCGCCGCCGCTACTGCCATAGCGCAAGCCTACCTCGACAAATACAAGAGACCACGGGCGATAGGCAGCATTACGTTGCCGCTGAAGAAGATCAAGCGCGTCGGCCGGGGGAAGCAATGGGCTGGCTTCATCCGCGCCGGGGACGTGATCAAGATCCCCTCGCTGGCAACATATGAGTTTGACGAAGCGAACCCGGTTGATAACATCACCGGGTTTCTTGCGTATGAGGCCAACGTCAGCATCAGTAAGGGTTCGAACAAGATCAATGTCGGCGAGGACGTAGACGAAGTGGAGCAAATGATCAGTCAGTTAATGGTAAGGAGATAGCACGTGACAGATGAAGAAACAAAGCGGTGGGACAGGATGGAACAAAAGATCGACCGGCTGTTTTCCATCACAAGCAAGATCCAGATCGAGTGCGCGAAGAAAAGCTGCCAGCCTCCCTCTAAAAAACAGGTAGTGCAGAACGGCAATGGCAAACTCACCGGGCGAGAAAAGTTTTTAGTGAGCATGCTTGGAATCTCTGTCACGTTCATCGGCATTCTTACTGGAGCATTTGTCACAGTTGTAGCAACGAGGGGATTATGAAAGGCATCGACTACTCCAAAAGCAGGCCGGACCTCGGGGCTGTTGCAGCAGTCGGCTATGAGTTCATATGCCGGTATCTGAGTTACGACCGCTCCAAGAACATCGATAGGGCGGAGCGCGACCTTGCATTGTCCCTGGGCCTGTCCATCGTGCTCGTATGGGAAACCAGCGCGGGAAGGGCTCTGGCTGGATACCGAGCTGGCCAGGATGATGCGACCGAAGCCACGAACCAGGCCCGGATGCTGGGCATCACCGGTCGGCCTATCTATTTCGCTGTGGACTTCGACGCCTCAGCCGGCGATCAGCCCGCCATCGATGAGTACCTCCGCGGAGTAGCGAATGTTATCGGCCCTGACCGGGTCGGCGTCTACGGCAGCTACTGGGTGATAAAGCGATGCCTGGACAATGGGACCGCCAAATACGCTTGGCAGACCTACGCTTGGTCGTGGAATCGTGAACTTCACTACACAATGATTGACCCCCGCAATCACATCTTCCAGTACCAGAACGGGATCAGAGGTCATGGCGGAGAGTTCGACCTGAATGAGGCAAGGCAAGAAGATTTCGGACAGTACCCATTTGAGAAAGGGAGGGAGGACGAAGACATGATTGCGATCATAAAATTCGACGACGGCACCACGCAGGAATGGATTGCCGACTTCGGGGCTAAGACAATATGGCCGATACCGGGGGAGTTTCAGAAGAACTGGCTCCAGGAGGTGGCTAAAGGCTACTTCGGCAAGCCTATCCCGCAAATCAAGGGGCCTCAGACCCTGGCGCTCAAGGCGATGTTTCGGAATATCGACGCCGAGGTCGAAGCCGGCAACAAGGTCCAGGTCGGCATCGCCGAACTGCTCTCAAGGGGAAGTACCATCGCCGGCGGCCTGACAGATGACGACCTAAAGGCAATCGCTGAGGCTGTCAATGACGAACTGGCGCGGCGGGCGGCTTCGTAGGATGGCGGCAAGATGGCAGAAGATCCGGACAACAGCCTGCCGCAATGGGTCAAGGACGCCACGGATGAACACGCCTCAGCCTATGACCCCAACGATGCGATTCCCAAAGATGAAGCTGAATGGATGCTGCGCGAGATCGGCAGCAGCATCATGACCCCGGACATGATCACACAGCCGACCAAATTATTTAGGAGGTAATTATGATATTCGCGAGAGTAAAAGCTTGGAGCGCTACTTTGGGAAAATGGATTGGGATGCAGCTGGACCCCAACAACGCGATGTACACCAATCCCGGCCCTCTCGCTTACGGTACGGATACGGCGGGAGTAGCGCAAAGAGACGACCTCCGAAACAACTGGGAGGCCGACGCCATTGTTGGCACACCTGCAAGTGAGGCAATCGGCAGCGGGGAATATGCTGTAATCGAAGGATTCACATTCACCAACGGCGCAACAGCCAGCACATTCGATGTTACGTTGGCTGGCACCAGCGCTGTAAAACCGATAACCCCGGCACCTGACTCCGGAGGGGTATTCAAATTCCCACATCCGATTGAAGGCGGTGACGGTGAAGACGCGGGCCTAACCATTACAGACGGTACGGGGACCGCTACCCTGTTCGGTTACAAGATCTAATGATAAAGATAGAACTCAAACAATCAGCATACTTCGGTACTGACGGTCTGGTCCTCCCGCCGTTCCAGCGTAACTGCGTACCATATCCGTCTCTCTCACAGGATGGCGGTAGTGGTGTAGCAAGAGGCTGGTCTTCTACAGCATGGAATGGGGGAGCGGGAAGTTATTCAATTGTTGCCCGTAAACAGCGTATCTACATGGACGGGACCGGCTCCGCTGACAAGAATTTCTCCATCTTGTACGCGACTGGTGCCATAGCTGATTACGGTTTGAGCGTCGGCGACCTAATATCAGCAGCAGTCGATATCGATATGGATCCTGATGCCTCGGGCTATCCATATAATGGAGCCGTGGCACGTCTCCGGCTGATGTTCGAGCCGTCCTACGACCAGTATAGCGTGTCAACATCAACATCGGGGCGTATTGAAAAGCTGGACATCCCTGCTATCCCCGCGGGTACAACCAGCATCTGGATAATGATTGAGGGCTACAGCGCCCTGGCTGCTGGAGCGATAGAGTTCGACTGCTACGACGTAGTCCTCCAGCGAACCAACCCGCAGGGGTTCCAGGGTAGCAATAATTATCTCTCGCCTGTGGCCCGTGAAGACGGGGTCGGCTGCGTCGTACAGGACTCACCGGCAGGGATAGTAGTCAGGCAGGATGGATTCGGTGTGGTCAGTAACCGGCTGGTGGATCTCGACCTGACCAACGCGTGGTGGGCAGCCATCGAGTGGGTGCCGAACTTCAACAGTACTGACCGGAGCGAGAGCGACTGCGACCTGTTCAATATCGCCAACCGTTATTCAAGCTGCGATGGGGTCAACTGCTTTCCCCTGGCTCAAATGTCCATCTTCAAGAAGACGGCGCGCCCACCGACGAATCACTTCCTGTGGGCGCGGTGGGACAATTCCGCTGACCCGTGGGGCCTTGCTGACCCAACCTACATTGAGCTGGGCGACTTCACGTTCAGCGCAGGCGATGTTATCCGGGGCATCATGGCCTATCTGCCGGATGGAGCCCCTGGGATCGTCGCAGGAAAGCATCTGTGGCTCAAAGTGGGGAGTGGCTCGGTACAGCACGACAGCCACGCCAGCACCGCATACCATAGCTCGCAACTCCAGACAGTAGACAGGGTGTTAATCGGCTTTCAGATGGACACATCGGCCACCGACGCCGAATGGGCGAACAACGGCAAGTCTCGCCAGTGGTATGTCCAACAGGGGCAGATCACACAGGCCGAAGTGGACGCCTATATGGCGGATAGTACGAGCCTGGGCATCAAGATAAACGGCCTGTATTTCCCATTCGACGCCACCAACAAGCTGGCAGGTTACGGCAATAGAGCCAGAGCCGTCGCCACGAGAAACACGGCCAGCAGGGGTACAGCTACCCGAAGCATTGCCAGCCGCTCCCTGCCCGGCTAGTCATATCCACGACCACAGGGGCAGCCCCCCGGAAAGGATGTATCGACGGTAAGAAGCTACGGCGCCACATACCAATCCTGCTAATCATAGCCGCCTGCATAGGCGGTTTTTTGATGGCCGGAATATCAATCCATAACCATGACCAAGCCAATAAACAACGACAGAGAGAACAGAGAGAGGCCCTGGGGCAACGTATCACCCTGGCCTCCGCATGGGTTGCTGACGGAGCCCGCTCGCTTGTCACGGCTACAGAGACTCAGGCGGCGGCTCAGGAAGCGGCGCGTCAGGCGGAACAGGAGAGACAGAGAGCTGAGCAGACTCGGATAGAGGCGGAGCAGGCCGAATACCGCGCAGCGTTGGAGGCGGCGAGG
>CAJVWY010000098.1 GCA_913009925.1 uncultured bacterium | reverse complement strand
GGCAGGGATGTATGGTGCTGTAGCGCGCTGTGTAGATACCGTGGTGTGTTTGTTTTTTTTTTTTAATGATCCGGCGACCACCGAGATCTACACTCTTTCCCTACACGACGCTCTTCCGATCTCGGAACTCGTCCGTACCGCGGTTTGTGGGGTACTTATGGTTGGCCGCGTCCGCCACCTGCCGCTGCATCTCCTCCACGATGTGCCGGGGCGTGGGAGTATCCGGATCACCGATGCCCAGGCTGATGACGTCCACACCCTGCTTTCTCTTCTCCGCTATCTTCCTCTCGATCTCCGCGAACAGATAAGGGGGGAGTCCGTCCATACGCCGCGAGTACCTCATATGCTAAAGCTCCTTTATCCTCTTTATAAACTCTTCCGACATGTTGCCGCTGTATATCTCTTCAGCCGGACCGGTCATGGTGACGTTGAGGTCGTCATCTACCTCGATCTCCAGGTCGCCGCCCGGCAGATGTACGATCATGGGACTCTGCGCCTTGCCGCTGCGGCAGGCGGCTACGGCCACAGCACAGGCGCCGGTGCCACAAGCACGGGTCTCCCCCACCCCCCGCTCCCAGACCTTCATGGTCACTTCCGCGGGGCCATCGACACGCATGAACTCTACATTGGCCCGGTTGGGGAAAAGCTCATGGTTCTCGATCGCCGGCCCCTCGGCCTCCAGGTCCACCGAATCCAGGTCGTCGGTCGCGATCACGCAGTGGGGGTTGCCCATGTCCACGAAGGTGAATATATATTCCCGCCCGGCGGCCTCAAGCCTTTCCGGTACGGTCTCGCCACCTCCCTCCGTGCCGTCGAACCCACGAATAGCGGGGCCGCCCAGTACGGCCTGCCCCATCATTACCCGCACCATGCCGTCATCACGCACGGTCGGCGTGATTACGCCCGCGTCCGTATCGACGGTGAAGGTCGCGCTGCCCGCCAGGCCGCGCTGGTAAAGATGCCGCGCCAGCATACGGATTCCGTTGCCGCACATCTCGGCGCGGCCGCCGTCCGGGTTGAAGATGTCCATGCGGAACTCGGCTGTCGCCGATTCGCTCCACGCCAGGATCCCATCGGCGCCTATGCCGTAATGGCGGTCGCAGATGAGGGATATCCTGGCGGGATCCAGCTCAAAAGGTAGCTCGCCTGTGGCAACGATAACGTAATCATTGCCGATCCCCTGCCACTTGGAGAATTCTGCCACAGGTTTCATCGTCCGTTCATCCCGAGGGATTCAAAGAGCTCAATAATGGTCTGAGCGGCCGCTCGTGTGGAGCTGCCGGACAGGTCGATTCTAGCAATATCGGGCATCTTTCGCATCCATGTCAGCTGGCGCTTGGCGTAGCGACGGCTGCGTTGCTTGATGGCCGCGGCGGCCGCGTCCAGAGACAGTCTCCCATCCAGAAAGTCTGAAAGCTCGGTGAAACCGATACTCTGGGCGGCGGTGCGCGACACGGGGCCACGGCGGGCCTCGCGCACCTCGTCGATGGCGCCGCTTGCCAGCATCCCGTCCACGCGGGCGTCGATGGCTCCATACAGCTCCCCGCGCTCCTTCTCCAGTCCGGATATGACTATCCCGCCGGCGATGGACTCCGGCCCGGCCCACAGGCGGTCACGCTCAGCGGCGATGGAAGCTCCCCGTGACTCAGCTGCTTCCAGGGCCCGGACCAGTCGCCGGGGGTTATCGCGGTCCACCAGCGCCGCCGCCCGGGCATCCAGCCGGCACAGCTCCCCGTAAGCCGCCTCCAACCCCTCTTCCCGCAGGAAGCGCTCCCATTTAGCCCGTGTCCCCTCATCGGCGCGGCCGGCAAAGGAGAACCTTCCCAGCAGCGCCTGCAGATAGAGGCCAGTGCCACCCACAACCAGCGGCAGCCTGCCGCGCCGGTGGATATCCGCCAGCGCCTTATGGGCTTCACGGACATAACGGGCGACGCTGTACTCCTCCGACAGGGAAACGGTGGCGACCAGGTGGTGTTTGATTCTGGCGCGCAGTTCCGGAGACGGCTGGTCGGTGAGCAGCGGGATGCCCCGGTACACCTGCATGGAGTCGGCGGAGACGATCTCGCCTTGCAGCCTCTCCGCCACCTCCACGGCCACCCGGCTCTTACCCACAGCGGTGGGACCGAAGACTGCTATCATCATTATCTTGTCTCGAACCGGCAGCTTTCCCCGTCCATAGCTATCCGGGAACTGCATGATTTCCCGGCCTTGCTGAAAGTGGCCCGCCGCCGGTCAGTCCTCGCCGGTGAAGCGCATAACGGTGAACCGCTTGGCGGCGAAGTCCTCCCCCATGCCGATTCCCGCCTTCTGACAGGCGATGGACAGCTGGTCTTCCACCGTCTCCACCCCCTCCAGGTCGGGCAGAAGGACGCCACGGCGGTAGTCGCAGCTGATTATGACACCGTATTTCCGGCAATCCAGCTCCTCATAAACCAACACTTCCTCCGGTTCGCTCAATACATCGACACTGACGCTCAGCTCATCTGTTTCCGCCGCCGTGACCGCCGGAAAGCGAGGGTCGGCGAAAGCGGCGGACTGTGCGTTCCGGAGTATCTCGTGGCCGAGGTCGGACTCCACCGGCTCCAGGGTGCCGATGCAGCCACGCAACTGGCCATCCTTCTTGATGCTGACGAAACAGGCGGCTCGCTGCCGGTAAAACTCCTCGTCCGGCGGCTCCGGCAGTTGCTCGCCCGCCACCGCCGCGTTTATGACCTCGCGGGCGAAGGCGGCGGGGTTCACGGTTGGTGTCAAATCCGCGCTCATGTCCTCCTGCCTCCCATCCACATCGTTGTCTTACTCCCCCGAATACGTCACTGCCGGAAGTAAATTATCTGACAGGCAACCGGCTGCCGCCTGGTTGCCGCCGGCGCGCTCTATCCATACGGTCAGAAGACCACGACGCCCGCGTAGCCCACTACCTGGCTGAAATCTCCGGTGACGTCTCCCGAGGTCTCATATCTTACCAGTTCGGCTCCCCTGGCCCCCAGCTGGTTGCAGGCGTACAGCATGGCCGCGGCCGGCGCTGCGCCGCACATGGATATCCCGTGGATCCTCACCGTCTCCAGCAGGCCGTCCGGGTCAAGCGCCAGTATACGGTCCAGCGCCAGCCGGTCCTTGCGTTGCGCCTCTTCCTGGCTTTCGTAATGGGTCATATCCGAGCTGGCAATAATCAGCACCCGCTCCTCCCGACCCGCTATCGCTGCCGCCACCGCCTCGCCCACATCCCGGCAGGAAGCGGCGTCCCCAACCATCAGGCACACGGGCACGAATTCCATGGTGCCGGCCAGATACTGCAGGAACGGCAACTGCACTTCTATGGAATGTTCGTAGACATGTGCGGAGGTATCCGCGGTCAGAACGCTGCTGCGGGATAATATGTCCCCGGCCAGCGAGGCGTCGATGGCCACATCGCCACCCGGCAGCCGCCAGGTTCCCTCGGCCATCAACGAGGCCGGCGGTCCCAACCCTGTATGGTTGGGACCGATTATGACAAACTTTTTCGGCAGGACCACGGAAGAATAAACTTCACCCGCAACCGCACCGGAGTATATGTATCCGGCGTGGGGCGCCATCACCCCCAGCGCCTGGCGCCCGGGACCCTCTCCCAGCTTCTCGCTCACGGCGCTTCGCAGGTCGCTGCCCAAGCCGGGATAGAACTGCCCGGCCACCGCGGCCTCTCTCACCGGTGACTTCAAAGGTTCCATCGCCTACCTCCCGTCAGTTTCTTCTTCCCCGGTCGAGGTAAATTCAATCGCAGTTTTCGCCGGCGCCTGGAAAGAAGTCAGGCGAGTTCGCCCTTGAGAGTGGTGGATGTGGCCGAGACTATCTTCACCTTGACGAACGCTCCCGGCGGCGGCTGGTCCCGTCGCACCTGGAAGTTGACGATCTTGTTGGTGCGAGAGCGTCCCCTGAGCTGCCGGCCACCCTGGCGACTTTTGCCTTCGACCAGCACCTCGATCTCATTGCCCACCATTTCCTGATTCTGTTCACGGGCTATCTGTTGTACCAGTCCCACCAGCTCGCCCATGCGGCGCCTGACAGTGCCCTTGGGCACACGTCCGGGGAGATCCGCCGCCTCGGTTCCGGGACGGGGTGAGAAGACAAAGGTGAAGGCGCCATCAAAACGGCAGCGCTCCACCAGGGTCATGGTACGGTGGAAGTCCTCTTCCCGCTCTCCGGGGAAGCCGATAATGAGATCGGTGGTAAGCGCCAGACCTTCGACTTCCTCCCGCAAGCGGTCAACCAGTCCCAGGTACTGCTCACGCGTATACCGGCGCTTCATGCGTTCAAGGATACGTGTAGACCCCGACTGGGCCGGCAGATGCAGATGCTCGCAAACGGCCGGCAGGTCCCGTATGGCTTCCATGAGGTCCGGACCCAGATCCCGTGGATGGGAGGTGGTAAAGCGTATGCGTTCCAGACCCTTGATGGCATCCAGCTGCGCCAGCAGCCCGGCGAACACCGCCCCCTTCCCCCTGCCATCGTCCCGGTCCAGACCGTATGCGTTGACATTCTGCCCCAGGACCGTGATCTCCACCACACCGTCATCCACCAGCCGCCTGACTTCCTCGACTATCTCACCGGCGGAGCGGCTCCGCTCCGGCCCGCGAACCCTGGGCACGATGCAGTAACTGCAGAAATTCGTGCAGCCGGTCATGACCTGTACCCAGGCGCGATAGGATTCGGCACGACGGACCGGCAGTCTGGCGCTGGGTAAGGGACTGTCCTCGAAACAGTAGGCGGGGCCGGCAGACGCCGCTTCCAACAGCGCGGGCAGTTCAGCGATATTGCCGGGGCCGAAAGCTACATCAAGGAATGGCAGTTCGCGGAACAGCTCCTGTTTCCGCGCCTGGGCGAAACAGCCGCCCAGGGCGACCAGCCGCCCGGGCCGTTCGGACTTGAGCCGGCGGGCTTCTCCCAGGCGTCCCAGCAGGCGGCTCTCCGCACTCCCCCGAACGGCGCAGGTATTGATTACCAGCAGGTCCGCCTCATCGGTGCCTTCCGTCTGGCGCCAGCCCTGTTCCTCAAGCACACCCCGGATACGCTCCGAGTCGTGATCGTTCATCTGACAGCCGAATGTGGTGAGATGATATAGCATCAACTTACGCTTTACGGTTGTTATTTCCGGGTTTGCAGAGCAGGCCGGGGGCTTTTACCGAGCACTATCGAAGCGCCAGCGGAGCGAGTGCGAGGGAAAACGCACCCGGCCTGCCATGAATCCGTAACGTCGCGCTTCGGGCGGCCGGGGGCTTTTACCGAGCAC
>CAJVWY010000097.1 GCA_913009925.1 uncultured bacterium | reverse complement strand
CCTAGTATACAATACTGACAACATTATTTAAAATCCGCTGAAGTTTAGTAAGTTAGGAGCGTCCCCTTTAGATTCAGCATCATCCCTGCTCGTCGCTATCATTATGGGAATACTTGATTATCTCAACATTCTCCATGGTAATGAGCCCCTCGGTGACCAGTTCGTCCAGATGGGGCAGGAAATCCCTGATCATCTCCTCGGTGTCGGCGATCTCGATCATCACCGGCAGGTCCTCGGACAGCCTCAACACCCTGGTGGTGTGGATGCGGCTGTTGGCGCCGAACCCCTCGACGCCCTTGAAGACCGTGGCGCCGGCCATCCCCCGCTGCCGGGCCAGCTTGACAATGACTTCGTAAAGCAGGTGCCGCCCGCGCTTGTCCGATTCGCCGATGAATATCCTGATGAGCTTGCCTTTACCCTCGAACTTCATACCAGCCTCCCTATGACCAGACCCAGATAAAACGCGAAGAATCCCATGACTACACTGGCGGCGATATCCATGCCCGCCAGCAGGAACTTTCCCGCTTCCAGCATTGTATAAGACTCCAGCATCAGCGTGGAAAAGGTCGTGTACGCGCCCAGAAAACCGATGGCCAGAAAAATACGCGTTCCCTCGCCGACAGCGAAACGCTCCAGGGCAACAGCGAACAGTATCCCCATCATAAAACTGCCGGAGATATTGATGGCGAACGTTCCCCAGGGGAAAGTGGTGCCGGCACGGTCCATCACCAGACCGCCGAGCCAGTATCGCATCACGGATCCCAGGAAACCGCCCAACCCTACCATCAACAGTTTCTGCAAGATATTTCCTTTCCCGACCGGCCTTAGTCCTCGAACAGAGCCCGGGCGAAATCACCGGCGTCGAACGGCCTCAGGTCCTCCATCTGCTCGCCTACGCCGATGAGTTTGATGGGCAGTCCCAGCTCGTGCGATATGGCCACGGCAATGCCGCCCTTGGCGGTGCCGTCCAGCTTGGTGAGAACCACGCCGGTGACACCGACGGAGTCGCCGAACAGGCGCGCCTGGGTGAGTCCGTTCTGACCCGTGGTGGCGTCGACGGTAAGCAAGGTCTCGTGCGGAGCACCAGGGATCTGCTTGCCGATGACGCGGCGGATCTTCTTCAGTTCCTCCATCAGATTGACCTGGGTATGCAGCCGGCCGGCGGTATCGACAATGATCACGTCGGTGCCGCGCGACCTGCCGGCGGAGATGGCGTCGTAGACCACGGCGGCGGGGTCGCTGCCGCGTTCCTGCTTTATAACGGGGCATCCCGCACGCTCGCCCCATTCGCTCAGCTGCTCGATGGCAGCGGCGCGGAAGGTGTCGGCAGCCGCCATGACCACGCTCTTGCCCTCCCGCTGCAGGTGCCAGGCTATCTTGCCGATGGTGGTGGTCTTGCCGGTACCGTTCACGCCCACCATGAGGATCACGGAGGGCTTGTGGGAAACATCGATCTGGTAGTCGCCGTCAGCGAACATATCCACCAGCGCCTGTTCCAGGTGGGAATAGAACTGTTCGCGGTTGCGGATCTCACCCTCGCCGGCGGCCTTCTCCATACGATCGACGATGGCTACCGTGCTCTTGACGCCGCAATCGGCGAATATCAGCGTCTCCTCCAGGTTCTCCCAGAGTTCGGCGTCCAGCCTGTCGAACATCACCACCGACAGGTGCTGCTGCATCGACTTGCGGCTTTTGGACATGCCTGCCTTCAGACGCCCGAAGAAACCTTTCTTTTCCTCTTCCTGTGTCCGAGCCGTAACCCCGGCCGCATCGCCGGATGACTCGTCC
Source organism: uncultured bacterium (assembly GCA_913009925.1). Lineage (GTDB taxonomy): Bacteria > Actinomycetota > Thermoleophilia > BMS3ABIN01 > BMS3ABIN01 > BMS3ABIN01. The sequence continues at coordinate 3,514 of CAJVWY010000097.1, read as the reverse complement.
ACCCCCTTGAATACTTCATGCCATGATCGCGCCATGATAACCCGGCCCTATCCTGCCAGAGTCGCCGGCTGGGATGGCTCCTCCACCGGTTCTTCATCCCCGACGGCCTCGTCGCTGGAGAGCTCGGCATCATTGCCGTTCATGCGTCGCGACAGGATCTTGGAGGTGCCGTCCGCGCCCATGCTTACGCCATACAGGGTATCGGCTACTTCCATGGTCCGCTTCTGGTGGGTTATGACGATGAACTGGGTACGGTCCTGGAAGCTCCTAAGCATGACCAGCAGCCGGTCGATATTGGTATCGTCCAGCGCCGCCTCGACCTCGTCCAGAATATAGAAGGGCGCCGGCCGGGCGAGGAATATGGAGAACAGAAAGGCTATGGCCACCAGCGACCTCTCACCGCCGGAGAACAACGACAGGTTGCGCACGGTCTTGCGCGCCGGCTTGACCGAGATCTCTATTCCCCGCTGATCGATGGAGACACCAGCGGCGGCGTCCTCTTCCTCTTCTTCCGTCATCATCCCGCCACCGTCATCCGTTTCGCCGCCTCCGTCCTCCCGGACGTCGCTGGCGCCGTCTGTCTCCGGCTTGACCAGGGTAAGCCGTCCCTCACCGCCGGGAAACAGGGTACTTACAACCTCGGAGAAGTTCTGCCGCACCGCCTCGAAGGTTGCGTTGAAGGTAGATTCGATCCTGCCGGTCAGGTCCCTGATCAGTCCGGCCAGGTCAGCCATGCTTTTCTCCAGATCCTGGCGTTGTTCAGCCAGGAATTCCTGACGCTCCAGCATCTCCTCGTATTCCTGCTGGGCCAGGGGGTTCACCGGACCGATGTTCTCCCGCCTTCTCTCCAGGCGTTCCAGCTGCGTCCTGACGTCATCCTGCTCCTCCGCCGGCGCCGCCTCGACCTCATCGATACCGGCGTCGACAAACCTCTGCTTCAGACCTTCCAGCTGCGCCTCCTGTTCGCTCATCTGATCACGCAGCTTGGCCACCCCCACCTCGCGTTCCGTCGAACTGTCGCTGGCCTGGCTCAGCTTCTGCTGCAATCCGGCCTCCGCCCGGGAAAGTTCCCTCAGGCCGGCCGAGCGCTTGTCGCTGAGTCCCTCAGCTTCCTTGAGCTGTTCCGCCATACGGCCGAGCGCCTGGTCGTAGCACGATTTCAGCCTGCCGATGACGGTCACCAGCCGTTCGCACACCGGCTCGAAGCGACGGTAGACGGAATAGCGGAAACGTGAATCGGCCAGATCATCAACCAGCCGCTCAAGGGCCGGTCCGACTCTGTCCAGGGTGCGGGCGGCCACCTGCTCCCGCTCCCGCACCCGGGCGGCCTCGATCTGCAGCTGCGTCACCTCTTTCGCCAGGGACGCACGCGACTCGGCAAACCCTGATTCCTCTCCTTGCGGAGATCCGGACTCGACACCGAGCCTTGCCAGCGAACGCTCCGCCTCGGCCAGCTGCTCCCTGGCATCCTTATCCTGCTCGTCAATCTTCGCGGCTTCGGCCCCGAGATGGCTGAGGCTGTTCTCCTTGAGCTCCAGCTCCTGTTCCAGCACCCTCTGTCTGCGTTCACCCGCAGCCAGTGCCTCCTCCAGCTCACGCAATGCCGTGGTTGCGTTCCGGGCTGCGTCCTCGGCTTCGCGGCTGCGCCCGAGGGCGTCTTCGTACTCGCTGTCCAGAGCGGCCTTGTTCTCCTCCAGCTTACTGAAACGTTGTTCCGTCTGCCGCCGCTCTTCCTCGAGCAGCCGTCGCTCGTTGCGCTGTTTGAGCACCAGGGAGGTGGGTGTTTCCGCCCGGTAGCTGAGCAACCGTCTCCCGGAGTGGTATACGACCCCGTCCCGCGTGACCCAATCGTCGCCGGCGGACCCCGGCGCCCGCAGCGGCCGTTCCACTACCCGCACACCTTGCAGGACACCGCTTATATGGGACGCCCACTGTTCCGGTACCTGCACATGGTCTGTCAGGTAATCTTCTCCTTCACGGCGAGGGGCGGCGGGCACTTCTCCGGGCAGCATAAACTCCACGCTCCCCATCTTCTCCTCGCGTACCGCGTCCAGCAGGCTGCCGGCCTCCTCCAGGTCGTCGACGGCCAGGGCAAACAGCATACGTCCCATCACGGCCGCTACGGCCCGCTCGTAGCCGGGCTCCACTTCGATGAGATCGACTATGGCCTGCAACTGCTGTTCGGCAGCCAGCTTCTTGGCCGCCGCCGGCAGACCCGACCTGTCGCGATCGCTGTCGCTGATGAAGGTGAGCCTGGCTTTGGCAATCTTCAGATCCTCGCTTACCCGCCGCAACTCACTGGCGGTCTGGTCGCGCCTGGACCTGATCCCGTCACAGGCGGCGGCAGCCTCTGATGCCGCTGTCCGGGCCTGTTCCAGCTTCCGCCGCTCCAGTCCCAGCAGCTCCCGTTCACCGTCGAGCCTCTGTTCCATGTCAGCCAGTTCATGCCTGCCTCTCTCCAGTCCTCCGGTGGCCTGCTCCATGTCGACGGTCAGTTTCTGTTTGCGCTGCGCCAGATAATCTATCTGGTGGATACATCTTTCCTTAAGGGCGCTGAGCTCTCCCAGCCGGCGGTTCTTCTCCTCGTTGGCGTGACGCCGCCGTTCCAGCTCCGCTTCGGCCTGCGCCAGCTCCAGCTGCCTGGCCTCCAACTCCGCCTCCACTTTCCGCAGGTGGATGAGGCCGTCGCTGCGCTCGGTACGCGCCCGTTCCAGCTCGGCCTCCACCCGTTCTATCTGACCCTGAAGATTGCCTATCCTGGCCTGAGCACGTTTGCCCGCCTGCGCCAGCATCCGCCGCCGCTGGCTCAGAGTATCCCGGCGCTGTTCCGTGCCCTCCTGCTGCGATTTGACGCTGTAAAAAAGGGACGCCATCTGCTTGTGTTCCTTGAGAGAGGCGGCCAGCAGCTCTTCGGTACGGCGCCGCTCGGCGGCTGTATCCGCCAACTGCTTCTCGTATCGCCGCCGGCGTTCCACGGCTAGCCGTGACGCATCTTCGGCCAGCGACAGTTCCCGGTCCAGTCCGGCAATGACCCCCTTGATCAGCCGGACTCGGGCCACGGCTATCTGGCGGTCCAGCCTGGCGGACCGTTCCGCAGCCGTGGCCTGCCTCTTGAGCGGCCTCAGGTTGACCCGGACCTCTTCCTCCACGTCGGCCAGCCTCTCCAGGTTGTTCTTCACCCTGGCGAGCTTGCGCTCAGCGCGGCGGCGGCGTTTTTTAAACTTGCCCAGGCCCGCGGCCTCTTCGATATGAGCACGCCGTTCCGTGGATCTGCCTTCGAGGACGGCATCAACCTTGCCCTGACTGATTATGGAGTGGCCGTCACGCCCCAGTCCGGCATCCGACAGCAGCTCACCCACGTCGATAAGACGACAGCCGGATTTGTTAATGAAGTATTGGCCGTCACCGTCACGATAGAGCCGGCGCGAGATCATGACTTCGGAGAAATCCAGAGGGATGGTGCCGCAGCTGTTGTCGAAGACCAGCTCCACTTCGGCCATTCCCGAAGGCGCCA
>CAJVWY010000096.1 GCA_913009925.1 uncultured bacterium | reverse complement strand
TCATCGGTCTGTCTATCGCTATGAGTTGTAGTGACTTTCACTACTTGGTATGCTGGGTTCAGGCGTTTGCTCTTCCGATCTGTTGTTTTTCTATTGTTTTTTTTTTTAATGATACGGCGACCACCGAGATCTACACTCTTTCCCTACACGACGCTCTTCCGATCTGGCCAGTTCGACGGAGCGGCGGAAGAAATCCAGTCCCATCAGCGTCGGTTCGCCCCCCTGCCAGGCGATGGTGGCCCGGGGAATGTGCTGGGCCTCGATGTATTGGCGGATATACTCCTCCAGCACATCGTCGCCCATGCGCGGGTCGCTGCCGGCGTTGAGCTTCTCCCTGGAGAGGATGGAGCAGTAGTCACAGGCCAGGTTGCAGCCGGCGCCCGCGGGCTTGGCCAGCAGGTGGAAGGATGGGGGTGCTACGCTCAATGGTGGACGTTCTCGAAGGTCTTGCGTCCGCCGGCCAGGTTGAAGACGTGCTTGAAGCCGTTAAGGTGCAAGATACGATAAGCATAATAACTCCTGATTCCCACCAGGCAGTAAAGATATATCGGTCTGTCACCGGCCAGTTCGCGCACCTCATCCAGCCGGGAGCGAAGCTCGCGCAGGGGGATGTTGACCGCTCCCTGGATATGCCAGCGGGAAAACTCCCTGCGGGTGCGCACATCGATGATGACGCCGTCGGCGGTCTTTTCCGGGTAGTCCTCGGCGTACCAGAACTCCACGTCGCCTCGCAACATGTTGGCGGCGACGAAGCCAGCCATGTTCACCGGGTCCTTGGCGGAGCTGTAGGGGGGAGCGTAGGCGAGCTCCAGATCCCTGAGGACGAAGACCGTGATGCCGGCCCTCAGCGCCGTGGCCAGCACATCGATGCGCTTGTCGACGCCGTCGTAGCCGACTATCTGGGCTCCCAGGATCTTCCCGTCGCCGGGGCTGAACAGAAGTTTGAGATGCATGGAAGCCGTATTCGGATAGTAGGTGGCGTGGCCGTACGGGTGGAGATATATCTTCCGGTAGGGGATATCGTGGTACTTCAGGTCCTTCTCGGAGGCGCCGGTGGTGGCGGCCGTCATCTCGAATACCTTGAGGATGGCCGTACCCTGGGTAGAGATATAGGTACTATTGCGCCCCATGATGTGGTTGGCGGCTGTGCGCCCCTGGCGGTTGGCCGGGCCGGCCAGCGGTATCACGGAAGGCTCGCCGGTAACCGTATGGATGACCTCCACCATGTCACCGGCAGCGTAGATGTCCGGATCCGATGTGCGCAGGTGCCGGTCGACGCGAACCCCGCCACTGATGCCGATCTCCAGGCCGGCATCGGCGGCCAGGCCGGCCTCGGGGCGGACGCCGATGGCGAGGACTGCGAGGTCTGCGGCCAGCTTCGCGCCGTTGCTGAGCGTCACCATGATCCCGTGAGGGTCGTCACCGAAGGACTCGGCGATGGTATGGAAATGCATGTTGACGCCCCGGCCCTCCAGGTGGTGCTGCAGGTTGCTGGCCATCTCCGGGTCCAGGGAGGGCATAACCTGCCGCTGCATCTCGACCAGGTCCACGTCCATGCCACGCCTGCGGAACGCTTCAACCATCTCCAGGCCGATGTAATTGGCGCCGATGACCACCGCCCGTTGGGCGCCGCCGTCTACCAGCTTCTTGATGGCATCCATGTCGGGGATGTTGCGAAGCGTGAACAGACGGGGATGATCGATCCCGGGCAGCGGTGGTTTTACGGGGACGGCGCCTTGGCAGAGCAGCAGCTTGTCATAGGCCTGCTGGTATTCGCCGCCGGTTTCGAGGTTGCGAACGGTAAGCAGTTTTCTCTCCCGGTCGATAGCAATCGCCTCGTTTTCGGTACGCACATCGATGTTGAAGTTCTCTCGCATGTGCTCCGGGGTAATGATGAGCATGTCATCCCGCTTACTGATCTCGCCGCCGATATGATAGGGCAGACCGCAGTTGGCAAAGGAGATGTATTCACCCCGCTCCAGAATGATTATGTCCGCCTCTTCACTCAGGCGACGGGCGCGCGCGGCGGCCGAAGCCCCGGCGGCGACGCCGCCGACGATCACCAACTTCATGTAATCACCTTTCCGATGTTTGCCGGTGCTGCAAAGGTTATCATGAGGAACTGCTCCTTGGGGAGGATAAATATCAGAGGAGTTTAAATATACTTGCAAGTAACAGAGGGAAACATGTCAAGCCCCAGGCGCGCAGGTGGGTGGAGCGGTGGGCGGCATCAAAGGAGGTTACCATGGCTTCGGAAGCAACCGATCAGGAAACGTCAGAGCAGGTGCCCTGGTGGCTCGTGCTGATCGAGGGCATCGCCCTGTTATTGCTGGGTGTCATGCTGCTGATGAACACCGGTGAAGCTGTCGTCGTTATTGTCATGTTTGTGGGTATCTACTGGCTGATCGCCGGCATTTTCAGGATCATCCATGTCTTCATAGACAGTACGTTATGGGGCTGGAACCTGCTGGTTGGGCTGATAGGTATCACGGCGGGGCTCGTGGTGGTGCAGTATCCGCTGTGGAGCACGGGCGTAGTCGGCAGCACCATAATCATCATCATGGGCTTCGTTGGAGTCGTCTTTGGGCTGGGTAACATCATCGGTGGCCTCCAGGGAAAGAACTGGGGGGCGGTGGTCCTGGGGGTCTTCAGCGCCATCATCGGCCTGGCCCTGCTGGCCAATATATGGCTGTTTACCTTCTCCCTGCCCTACGCACTGGGCATCATCGCCATCATCGGCGGCGTATCGGCGATAGTCTCCTCCGTACAGCTAAGGCCATAAGCTGGAGTCCGCAGAGATGAGGTTATCATCGACGGCCTTGCGCGTCGGATGCTGCTTGACCTTCTTCCTCTCCGGCGCCTTGGCGTCAAGGCCGGCGATGCGGCTGAGATAAAGCTTGATAAACGGCGTGGTCGAGATACCGTGAGCGAACACGCTTAAGACGACGGTGGTCATGACCACGTCCTGGATACGACCCAGGCCCGCCAGCGCCGGGGACTCCCGCAGTACGATGGTTCCCAGCACGATGGAAGCCAGACCGCGAGGTCCAAACCAGCCCATGAACAGCACCGTGCCCCGGTGCAGCCTGCTACCGGTCAATGACAGGGCGACGGGCAGCATGCGGATCACGGTGAGGCTTAGTCCGGCGTACAAAACCGTTTTCCAGTCCAGTACGCCCAACTCATTGATGACTATGGCCCCAAAGATAAAGAAGACGATGAAATCCAGAAGCTGGCCGCCGGTCTCACTGAAGGCTACAACGTTCTCCTTCAGCCTCTCCTTGATAAGACCCCTTGTTATCCAGGCCGTGGCCAGCCCGGCGGCAAAGGCGGCGATGAAGCCGTTCCCCCCGACCAGCAACGCCAGTAACCAGGCCATGATGGCAATAGCCGGAAAGGTCAGCCACTGGAAGGTGCGGGTCATCAGCTGCCTGTGCATGGCATGTCCTGTGAGCCAGCCTCCCGCCAGGCCCACGGCCAGTCCCACCAGTACGCCGAAGCCCAGTTCTTTGAGCGCGTAGGATACCCAGAAACCAGCGCCGCCTGTGCTCTCTTCCGCTTCGGCCAGGGCGAGGAACATGAACAATATGGGAGTGGCGATACCATCGTTGAGCCCCGACTCCACGTTCAGCGCCTGGCGGATGCGCGTGGGCACCCGGGGGTTGTTCACCAGTGTCTGGCCCAGCCCGGCGTCGGTGGGGGAGAGGACGGTGCCGAGGATGGCCGCCTCGAAAAAGGTCAGATCGCCAAACATAAGGGCGGCCAGGGCGGTACCGGCGGCAATGGTGAGTGGCATGCCGATGGCAAGGAGCCTCGCGGGCAGTGATTCGTTTTCCCCCAGCGAGGAGATGTTGATACGCACGGCGTCGCTGAACAGCGTCAACACCAGGGCGGTTTCACCCACCAGAAGGAACAGTTCGTTCTCTACCCTGAGGTCGATCAGGCCCAAGGCCTCGGCGCCCAGGAACATGCCCATGGCCACGAAGACCATCTGCGGAGTCATGGAGCTCAGCTCAAGCCGTCGGGACAGCAGCCCGTAGCTCAGGATGATGGCCGCGAATACCAGCAGTACCGTTTCCAAGCCTGCTGCTTCCCTAGAGACCCGGCAGCCGCTTCTTCTTGGTCTCGAAATCCTGTTCGCTGATTATGCCCTCTTCGTGGAACTCAACCCGGTGATTCATGCGCCTGCGGGCTCCGTCCAGACCCATCGGTTCCAAGTTTGGCATGGATCCTCCTTGTTGGCTGGCAATCCTCTACCTTCGGTTGAAGTAATCTTCGTTCTCAGCCAGTCCGAATATGGTAGCAAGCCCCAGGAACATCATCATCAAAGATGCAAGTGGCGCCCAGGGGAAATAGAAGAACCACCTGATGACGGCGATGGCCGCGAAGAGATATGCCACGAACAGCCCGAATTTGCCGCCCCTGAGGATATCCAGCGCCGAATAAACCACCAGTACGGCTATGGTGAGGTCGATGATCCCCCAGAGCACGCTGTAATCGATAAAATCCTCGCCGAAGATGCTGATCGAATAGGACTTGAGCCACAGAGCCTGGTTAAATTCAGCGATGGCCACTATCACCGAGATGCCGCCGATAATGAACAGCATCACGCTGGCGAAGGTGACCCACCCAGGCCTTGGTCTTCCTGCTGCGCCTGCTTCCATGATTCGCTCCTTTGTCTCGTTTATGCTTACGAGTAACCGGCGGACCGGTTGCGTTTGGCATGATTGCCGCTACTGCAGGCCCCCAGGTCCAGGATGAAACCCATGATCACCAGCAACCAGCCCCCGGTTGAGAGCCCGTTGACTTGATTACCACGATGATGCGTATACCCATTTGCCGGAAACTGAAACTCAGTGGCTGAAGTGCGATCCGGTCTGCTTGGGCTTGTGTTCGGGATGGGCCTTGAACCACTTAATATGGCGGTCGAAGTCGGCAAGCAGCATATCGGCCATGTCGCGGTTGAAGCCCTCCTTTACCACAATGCGCAGGGCGGCGATATGCTTACAATTCTCCGGGAAGGTGTATGCGGGCACCTGCCAGCCGCGGTCCCGCAGACGCTCCGAGAGGTCGAAGACGGTGTAGTTGGTGGTAGCCTTGGCTGCGTCCGACATCCTGAAGGCGAACACGGGTATATCGCTGCCGTCGGAGATCAGTTCGATGAGCGGATATTTTTTTTCCAGCGATCTGGACAGGTAGAGGGCCACATCCTGGCAGGCCTGATGGATGCGGCGGAAGCCGTCCTTTCCCAGTCTGAGGAAATTATAATACTGGGCCACGATCTGGTTGCCCGGACGGGAGAAGTTGAGGGAGAAG
>CAJVWY010000095.1 GCA_913009925.1 uncultured bacterium | reverse complement strand
GGCCGTGATGGTGTCACGGGCAACGTGGGCGCGGTTGGGTAGGGAAGACGGCAGCAGGATCGCGGGGGGTGCCGCAGTGCTGGCCTGCGGCACTTTGCTCCGCGTCAACATCGTCATCGGCGACCAGCGCTACCCCGCCGGCAGGATGGGCGAGCCGCCGGCATCCGGTCTTTCAAGGAACCTGATGGACAACGGCCTGGAGCTGTCGCGCTTCCAATCGGCCACACCGCCGCGTATAGACGCCCGTTCTATAAACCGCGACGCTATGATGATAGATCCCGGAGACTCCGAGCCTCAGCCTTTTTCCGCCTTTTCCCAAGCCCCCGTCGCCAACAAGGCCCCCTGTTATCTCACCTACACCGACGGGAAAACCCATGATGTTGTCCGTAAGTATCTGCATCTCTCGCCAATAAAGACAGGTTCCGTCAGCGGTAAGGGGCCCCGGTACTGCCCTTCCATCGATCGCAAGATAATCAACTTTCCCGACAGGGACCGTCATCCCGTTTTCGTTGAACCCGAAGGCCTCCGCACCAATGAGCTCTATCTTCAAGGTCTCACCACCAGTTTGCCCGTCTGGGTGCAGGAGAAGATCATCCGGGCCACTCCCGGCCTGGAATCCGCCCGCCTCATGCGGCCCGGCTACGCTGTGGAGTATGATTACGTCCTGCCCAGCCAGCTTTCACTATCCCTGGAGACCCGTGCCGTTCCCGGTCTGTTTCTTTCCGGTCAGATAAACGGTACTTCCGGCTACGAGGAGGCCGCGGCCCAGGGTCTTATCGCCGGTATCAACGCCGGTTTGAAAGTCAAAGGGAGCGAACCCCTTATCTTGCATAGAGATGACGCCTATATCGGTGTTCTCATCGACGACCTGGTTACCAAGGGGGTTGATGAGCCCTATCGCATGTTCACGTCCCGCGCCGAATACCGTTTGATCCTCCGGCACGATAACGCCCATCGCCGTCTTTCCTCCATCGGCAACCGTCTCGGTCTCCTGGCCGATGACGACATGGCGATCATCTCCAGGCAGTCCCACGATCTGGCTTCACTTGAAGGCTACCTGCGCCAGATAGCCATCGACCCCGGTCCCGAGGTCAATGAGTTCCTCCTTTCCCGGGGAAGCTCTCCCCTGGAACAGCGTCAGTCGGCCTTTCAGCTGCTCAAACGGCCGGAGATATCCTTAAGCGGACTCCATTCCTTTTTAAAAGAGTCGGGCATGATCGATAGCGATGACCTGTTCAGTGCCGGCAACATGAGCCGCACGGAAGTGGAAATCAAGTACGATGGCTATATAAACAGGCAGCTTAACGACATCTCCAGGCGAAAGCGTCTCGAATATCTACGTATCCCCCGAGGCTTTTCCTTCGAGGAAGTCGATGGTATCTCCATCGAGGCCCGGGACAAGCTTGCCCGCATACAGCCTGATTCCCTTGGCCAAGCCTCACGCATCGCCGGCGTCTCTCCGGCGGACATCTCCATTCTGTCAATCAAACTCAAGGCTTACAATGAGCTGGGAAAATGAACTTTCGCGTGATTTCGGGCTGGATCCTTCCCAGGTCCGACGGTTTCAGCTGCTGTTATCCCATGTTGAAGGGTGCTCCGACCGCAATCTCACGGCGGTAACCGGTGCGGACCACATCGTTAACGTCCATTTCCGGGACAGCCTCAGCCTGCTGGGACTTCCCAAGATGAAGACGGCGACCTCTGTCGTGGATATCGGCAGCGGTGCCGGTTTTCCCGGACTCCCCCTGGCCATCGTCCTGCCCGGGGCACATTTCACCCTGATTGAATCCCGCCTGGGAAAAACCAGGTTCATAATGAACATCGTGAACCTTCTCGGCCTGGACAATGTATGTGTCCTCACCCAAAGGGCTGAGGAATCAGGGCGCTCTGCGATGCGCGAATCTTTTGACATAGCTCTTGCCCGGGCCGTAGGTCCCATGCCTGTCGTTCTTGAGCTTGCCTTGCCTCTGGTCCGTATCGGTGGCTACGCTCTGCTCCAGCGGGGCAGGAGAATTGAGGGAGATGAGCTCCAGGCCGGATCCGTATCTGCCGCGCTGGGGGCGAGACTTGACAGGATCATTCCCGTCAAGCCCTATTCCGGCGCCGTCAACCTTCATATATGGTCATTCGCGAAGATATCTCCCACCGGCCCCTCCTTTCCGCGCAGAACGGGGATTCCCGAAAAAAGACCCCTGGAATAATCATTAACCCTTTATTTCCTTCCCACCTGCCCCTAACATTTTTTCGGATGTTCTGATAAAATCATGGCGTGCAGGCGAATCCCTCTTTTCAGGTTATTAGCGGGTTGGGTCGGACCTACGCGGTTGCCAACCAGAAGGGTGGTGTCGGAAAGACTACCACCTGCATAAACACCGCCGTTTGTCTTGCCGAGGCCGGAGCCTCCGTACTTCTGGTCGATATCGATCCCCAGAGCAACGCCACCCATGGCCTGGGTTTCCACGACCTGGGGGGCGGTGCCACTGTCTACGATGTCTTCACCGGCATTTCGTCTATGGATACTGCCGCCATCAAGACCTCCATCCCCAACCTTTATCTTGTACCGTCCACCACCGACCTTGCCGGTGCCGAGGTCGAACTTACCGGACGCTATCGGCGCGAGTTCGTCCTGGCCGACGCTCTTTCTGAGCTCTCGCGTGACTATAACTATATTTTCATCGATTGCCCTCCGTCCCTGGGCCTGCTGACGCTCAACGGCCTGGTGGCGGCTGACAGACTCATCATCCCGGTCCAGTGCGAGTATTTCGCCCTGGAGGGTCTGGGCCAGTTGCTGGAGACGGTAGATGCCGTCAAACGTAACCTTAACCACGGCCTCAGCATCGCCGGTCTGTTGATGACCATGTACGACAGCAGGACCAATCTGGCCAACCAGGTCATCGAAGAGGTCCGCTCTCATTTCCCTGATCTCATTTACCGTACCGTCATCCCTCGCAACATCAGGTTGAGCGAAGCGCCGAGTCATGGTAAACCGATCTCTCATTACGATCCCGCCTGCGCGGGATCAGATGCCTATTTCGATCTAGCTACGGAGGTGGTCGAGCGTGAATGACAACAAGAAGCTGGGACGCGGCCTGTCCGCGCTCATCGGCGATGGCCAGGCCGGAGAGCAGCCGGGTGGGGGGCAGGAAGCCGGCGTCTTATTATACCAAGAATTAGACATTAGTCAAGTTATGGGGAACCCTAACCAGCCGCGCACTTCCTTCGACGACGAGTCCCTGAAGGAGCTGGCCGAATCCATCAAGTCCGCCGGGCTGGTGCAGCCGATCATTGTTCGCCGCGCCGCCGCCGGTTACGAGCTCATCGCCGGGGAGCGCCGCTGGCGAGCAGCCGGCATGGCGGGCCTGAAGACCATACCCGCCATCATCCGCGACGTAGACGATGCCCGGTCACTGGAGATGGCTCTGATCGAGAACATCAGCCGCGTGGACCTGAACCCCATCGATACCGCACGGGCTTACGCCAGCCTTCAGGAGGATTTCGGCATCACCCAGGAAGAGCTTTCCAGCAAACTGGGCCGCAGCCGCTCGTCCGTCGCCAATACCCTCAGACTGCTGGACCTGCCCGACGAGGTGCAGGCTTATATCGCCACCGGGAAGCTGACGGAAGGACACGGGCGTGCCCTGCTGTCGGTGGGCGACCGCCGCCGCCAACGAAAGCTCGCTTCCCGCATGGCTACGCGGGGCATCTCCGTCCGCCAGGCGGAGAAACTGGTAAGGAAGGAGGAAGAAAAGGAGGAGAAGAGCCGCAAGGAGCCGCTGTTTTCCCCGGTTGGGCAGGAGCTGATGGACGAGGCCACGGATGCGCTGTATTCGGCTTTCCGGCTGCCGGTCAAGGTCCGCTGGTCGGCCGGAGGCGGCCGCATCGAGATGGAATTCGCCGACGAGGAACAGTTACATAAACTGATCGACTTCCTGGAGCAGACATTGTGATGGGGGGCGGGAACAACGCCGTTTCCTTTACCAGTATCCTGGAGCCATACCTGGAGATGGAGGGGGTCCGGGCCGTGGCCCTCGTCTCCCGAGAGGGCCTGCTGGTCGCCTCGACGGGTTCGGAAGAATATGATTTTCAGTCGCTGGGAGCTTACGCGGCGGCAACCCTGTCACAGGCGTCCGACCTGGCCGGTGAGCTGGGGAGCACCCCGCCGTTATCCGTCTCGTTGAACCTTTCCCGCCAGGGGCTGGTCCTGGCGCCGCTGAACCGCGACCTGTTCCTGGTCCTCGCCGGAGACCGGGGCATTCTCGCCCTGGCCCACGGTGATACCGTCCTGCCCTGACCCGCCGTCACCATACACTTCCACGGCTGCCGGCGGCAAGACCGGTTGCTGTCCCTCCGGCTCTCTGATCGCCGCTCCCGTAGTTGCCGCCAGGACCTCGCCGCCGTCTCCGGCCGGGGAGTTCACAGTTACCTGCGTCTTGGCGAGATCGATATCGATCCCTCCCGTATCCTGTCCATCAAGGACCGGCACCGGGGAGGCCGAGACGAAATCGAATTCATCCTCGTACCATTCAAACATGAGGTCGCTTGAAGGTGGGCTGACACGGACCCGGTAGGTACGGACCGGCAGCTTCGTGGTCCGGTAACGGCCCTGGCTGTCCGTCAGGTACGAACCGGCCATCACGCCCGCTTCGTTGAAGATATCCACCTTGGCCATGGGCAGCGCCTTGGACCCGGCGGTCACCGTTCCCGAGATGGTGCCTCCGGGGACAGTCAGGACGGCGTCAACCTTGCCGACGGTCTCGGACGGCAGGACCGGGACTATTTCGGCAGCCTGCCGGGAGGTCTGTCCCCGATACCACTGCTGTGTGTATGAGCCGGCCGGTGGCTGGAAAAAGACTTTGTAATCCCCGGAGGGCAGGTTACCGATGTGATAATCGCCGTTGCCGTCCGTCACAGCCGTACCCACCAGGGTCAACTGATCTCCCGTCTGTCCGCCTGCCAGGTAGACGCTGACCGTGACTCCATAGATACCGACGCCGCAGGGCGCGAAAGGTATACCGATGCATTCATCGGTCACCTGACCCGATATGGCGCCATACAGGGGGTTGGCCGCGGATCGGAGAGACTGGGTCACGCTGACCTGTTCAGCTGTTCCCAACCGGATCGTGGTTCCGGTGGGAGACCCTTCACTGCCATACCAGGCGGGTTGAAGGAACCCGGAAGGGTCGTAAAAATAAAGCCTGTAGACGCCGGCTGCCAGGCCCTGGAAGCTGAACCAGCCGGTAACATCCGATACCGCGAATTCGCCGGTAAAGTCTAGATCGGAAGAGCACACGTCTGAACTCCAGTCACATTCCTTTAT
>CAJVWY010000094.1 GCA_913009925.1 uncultured bacterium | reverse complement strand
CGCTTCAGCCCTTTACCTCTGGTTGATCATGCGCCATGAACTTTGGCAGATTCTGTTCCTGGCGGCCATCGGTCTTTCCGTTTTCGCCATCCATGTTGCCTTCGTGGAGAGACGCCGTGAACGCTCGGCTGCCGCCGAGATGGTGGGCGTGTCCCTGCTGACGCTCACGGCGCCCCTGGCATACTGCATCGCCGCCGGAGAGCTGGATGCCGTCGCCTGGTGGCTCTGGCTGCTGAACGGGGTCTATTTCTCCGTCAGCATCTTCTACGTGAAGATGCGGATGAGGGCGTCCACTCTGCGTGATAACCGCTTCGGGTGGCGGCGGAAGCTGACCCTGGCACGGGGTACCATGGCCTATTCGGCCCTGGCGGCGGTTCTGATGGCGGCGGCCGCCGCCGGGGGCCGCATCCCTGCCGCCGTGCCGGCGGCTTATTTGCCGCTGCTGGCCTACGTCATCATCAGGATCGCGACCCTGAGTGCGCAAATGAGGATAAAAAAGGAGGGCGTATGCCAGACCGTGCTTTCCGCCGCCTTTGGCGCCATGCTGGTTTGGGCGTATTCAGTGTGATCTCACACAAAAAAAGGGACGGCCGGGGCCGTCCCTCTGTTTTATGATTGCCGTATTACTCAGATGAACAGGCTCATACTGGCATCGGCCGCGTAATCCAGGAAGGCCCCCGCTCCGCAGGTGTTATCGGCTTCGTCGATAAGATCCTCGGGGGCGATACTCATCACATCCATGGTCATCTGGCAGGGCCACAGTTTCACATCGGTTTCGGCACAGATGGAGATGAGTTCGGGGATAGTGGGAAGGTTTGCCTTGCCCATCATCCCTTTCATCATCTTGGTCGCCATAGCCGTCATACCGGGCAGTGTGCCTATGATATTGGGAACGGGCATCGGCATCGCCGGATTGGCGATGGGCGCTACCTGAAGCTTGTGATACTTTTTCTTGTTTACGATGTTCAGACCGTAAAATGTGAAGAAGATGCCCGCCTCCATACCCATGGCAGCTGCGGTGGTCGCCAGGATCAGGGGCGGGTACGCCATATCCAGCGTACCTTTTGATGCGATGATGGCTAATCTGTCGGCCATGATTCGTTATACCTATCCTTTCTTTACGAAGAAGTGGAAAACCTCGCCACCATCTTCTTCTGTCGATCCGATAAACTCATGGCCGGCCCTCTTGGCCCAGGCGGGTATGTCCCCCTTGGAACCTGCGTCCGTGCCGACAATCTCCATGATCTGTCCCGACTCCAGACCATCTATCGCCTTCTTGGCCTTGACTACGGGCATCGGGCAACACAGCCCCTTAACATCAAGGATTGAATCCGGTTTGATATCTGCTACATCTCCCATTCTGTCCTCCCTCAAACGTTTTTGGTTGTTTAATAAACCGGCAGTCACCTGACCAACAAGCCTTTTTATTGTGGCTGCCGTGCTGCTGCGTATAGCTTACTCTCGCTCAATACCCCCTTTCAACCTCGAGTCGTATCCTGCGATCAATAGCTTCTGTACCCCGCGAGCACATCAACAACCTGTTTTGGACGTTTCCCGCCGGGGAATGGATTCACAACCCGGGTTCCTTCAGGGCCGCAGGCTGCTCGCTGTATATCGCCAGTTGTTTTTTCACCAGATGTATATCCTCAGCCTCCAGCTGGAAGGGGTAACTGCGGATATCACCCGGCGGTCCGTCGCCGAACGGGCGGTTACATGCGCATTCATGCATGACGCCCGGGCAGCCGCTGGTCATGAACGGCCTGCCCGATTCGACCAGGTCGTCGAGGGCCGATGCTTCCATTCCGAAACAGACCAGCCGGTCCTGTTCGTCATATTCCATATCCCCGGAAGCGGCCAAGCCATAGTCTATCAGGAATCTCGCCAGTTGCATCCTGCGAAAACGGCTGGGCGCACAGGCTGCGGCTTCCTCCAGACGCGAACCGGGCTCCGGGTAGAAAGCGAACATGTGGGAGCGTCCTCCCAGGCTCCTTACCCGTTGGATGGTCTGGACCATTTCCTTCTCGCTCTCACCCAGGCCAGCGATCAGGTGACAGCCGAACTTGTCCCTGCCGAAAACGATCGCCGCCTCTTCCAGCGTCCTCCAGTAGCGGTCCCAGCGGTGCGGTCCACCTGCTTTCCGGCCCCGGTACCGATCGAACAGTGTCTCGGTAGCGGTATCTACGGCGACGGTGGCCATGTCGGCGCCGGCCTCGCGCAAGGCCTCCAGATCCCCTTCACGGATCGTGGAAGGGTTTACCAGGATGGAGACCGGCAGCCCCAGCTCCCGGTCGAGATAGCGTGTCAGCCCGGTGGCATGGCTCAGGGCCTGAGGGTGCATGACCATGGAGATGCACGCCCGCTCCAGGCCATGGCCGGATAAGCGGACCCGGGACAGAACCTCTTCCACGCTGAAAACAGGCCACTCCACCCTGATAAAGTTTTCCGTCTCACCGCTGCCGTTGCCCGCGGATAAGCCGCAGTAGGCGCACCGGGCCCGGCAGCCTCCTTCATAGGTGAGGAGCAGGTTGAGACAATGGAGCCTGGCTCCCCGGTAGAATAATCCGGACCTGAGACCCAGGGTCATGGCTGCCGCCAGGCTAAGCCTCACATAATCCGGGCTGGTCTTGTTCATGTCTTCGGTCATAGGGCGCCAGCGGTCTTCTTCCTGTTGTCCTGCATGATATCTTCATGCCTTCCATATTCCGGGAACCCGGGCCATGTCTGCCTGAGTGTATAGTAAAAAACTTCCTGCGGTGCGTCCCGGAGCGACATCACCAGCCGTCTCATTTCCGCTGCATGACGCAGGGCGCCGCCCAGCAGGTCACCGATCTCCCGGCCATACCCTGGAAGCGCGTCCTTCTCCCTGCCGGACAAGTGAGCGGCGGCGGCGGCTCCGGCCAGTTCGCCGCTTTGCAACGCGGAGATGACGCCGGCGCCCGTCCGGGCATGGCAAAGCCCTGCGGCGTCCCCCGCCAGAATAACCTCGTCGCTGACGCACTTCAGAGGGCCGCCGATGGGAATCACCCCCCCGGCGGTTTCCAGGAGCCGGGGTTCGATCAGGCCCCGCTCCGCCAGTTTATCGATGAAGTATTTTAATGCCTCGTGGGTTTTTATGCCAGAGCCGGGAGTGATGCCGATGCCCGCATTGCCTCTGTCCCCCCGTGGAAACAGCCAGCCATAGCCACCGGGAAGATAACTTTCCAGAAATACCAGGGTCCGATTGAGGGGCTGCGCCAGAGGCACCGTCCACTGGGCGGCGTGGAGCAGTTCCCTGTTGACGGAGCTGATAAGCCTGCCCGTCGCCGAGCGGGGCCCATCGGCGCCGATGATAACCCCGGCCTTTATCTCGATACGCCGTCCGTCCCGGAACACCCCGGTGGCTCCGCCCGGGCGCGGCAGGGCGCGACAGCCTTGGATAATTCGTGCGCCGGCTTCCCCGGCCGCGGCCGCCAGTTCACGGTCCAGCAGGTCGCGCCTGACGATATAGCCGGGGGCACGGGTGACATGCTCTTCCCCATTCGGCAGGAAGGTGACCATGGCCTCCACCCGTTGTTCGATGGCCGCTTCGGGAAGGTCCGTATGTTCCCTGATGCCCAGGGGCACGTAGCCGGCGCACTGAGGTGGCACGCCGAGGCGGTTGCGCCTGTCCAGCAGCAACACATCAGCTCCACGGTCCGCCGCTACCCGGGCTGCGGCGCTGCCGGCCGGTCCCGCGCCGATGACCAGTATGTCGCAGGAGATGTGTCCCGTGGCGGACGTCACAGACAAGGGTGCGGAGACCCTCCCGCCGGCCCTTATTTCCAGGACGCGCTTCAGCAGGTCCATCTTCAGCTGCGTCTGGTGCTGAAAGCGGCCCCGGTATGCATCCTGTTCCAGCGACAGTTCGTAACAGGTACTGTCGCCGATATCCATAAGCACGCTGTCCATGCCACATTCGGCGAACGCCTGGTAATGCCTGGCAAGGAACTGTTTGCAGCAACAGCCGATGAATGCACCGGCGCCGGCGTCACGGCAATCCTCCAGGGTCCGGATCAGGTGCTCATAGTCAAGGATGCTAATGGGTTCCAAGCCGCCGTCCCGGGCCAGTCCGTAGGCGTCGCCCACGCTGCAGTCGCCGCATTCATCGCAGCCGTCCCGGGAACGGTATTCGCACTCCGGCAGCTTGGCGCAATATGGAAGCAGCAGAAACCGGGCTCGCCCGATGGTTTCGGCCAGGCTGGCTGAGCCGATCACCGTAAGGTCATTAAGGTCTTCGGGGGGGATGCCCAGCGCCGGATAGGTGTACTTGTCCAGCGCCTTCCTCAGGGCCTGGCTGAAGTCCTCCGGGCCCAAATCCAGGCAGTCCGGACGGTGGCGCCGGAAGAAGGCTGCCACGCGCTGCTCCAGCGATTCCAGGGGGCAATCCTTGAGCCAGACCTCCAGGTCGAATATGGCACGGCGGGGGGCGATGAAGAAGTCGCCGGTAAGGTTAGCGCTCTTTATGCGGCGCCGCTTTACGTCCAGGACGACCACGGCACGGATGATACCGCCGCGTCCACGGTGCAGGGACCGGAGCATAAGGCTTCCCCCCGCAGGCTCGGCAACGCTGTCGATCCAGCCTTTGCTCTGGTACTTTCCCAGCAGCTGGCGGGCCTCTTCCTCCTCCATGTCCGCCAGTTCCTCCAGGGGCAGATCGATGCCGAGAATGGAAGAGAAAGCCCGGCGGAAGGCGGACTCGATCTCGTTCCTTTCCGGTACCCTGCCCAGGATCTTTCCGAGCGAGGCCACGCGTTCCCGGGCTGAACTCAGCTCACGGTGTGAGAGTTTCTCCGTGGGCACCCGGAGGGCCCTGATCATGTCCTCCGGGTCGAAATCCACAAGAAGCGTTCCCTGGAACAGAAAGGCGCCGCCCTCGTAGGCGCCGCCCGTACCACATATCTTCCTGCCTCCCACCTCGATATCGTTCCGGGGCCTGAAGGCGGCGTCCACCCCCAGGGACTTGAGCGCCTTCACGGCTCCACCGCAGAGAAAGGCAGTGAGGTCCGCCATGGCGGGGCCGGCTGGTATATCCGCGCGGGCGGCGATTATCTCCCATCCCAGCTGGGCCTGGTCGAAATACACCGTCCCTCCGCCGGTCACACGACGGTTGCATCACCCATCTGGCGGGACTCATAGAAAACGGAGACAGGGAAAACACAGAGATCGGAAGAGCACACGTCTGAACTCCAGTCACATTCCTTTATCTCGTATGCCGTCTTCTGCTTGAAAAAAAAAATGAAAATAACAACACAAACATAAAATACTAAGATCGGAAGATAGCAACACCCACACTCACCCCCTCCCCCC
>CAJVWY010000093.1 GCA_913009925.1 uncultured bacterium | reverse complement strand
GGATTTGCCGGCCTTGATGGTGGAACCCTCCAGGCCATCAAAGGGAATCATCTCGGTTGTCACCTGCTCGTCGGCTACAGAGACACCGCCCTGCTGGATGCGGCGACGCGCCTCGCTGCGGGACAGGTCGAACCAGCGCTGCAGCAGTTTGGGCAGGTAGACCCGGCCGTCCTCGTTGTCGCCGGGTTCGAGGTCGCAGATGACGGCGGCCTCGCCGGCGGTCAGCTTCTTGTCGCGGAAGACTTCGTTGAAATGCTTCTCGGCGGCGGCTGCGGCCGTGTCATCATAGAAGCGTGCCGTGAGTTCACGGGCCAGAGCCGCCTTCTGGTCGCGCGGGTGGAGGGAACCGTCTTCGAGCCCTTTGCCGATAGCCTCGATCTCCTCAAGCGAGCGTGAGGTGAGCAGCTGGAAATAAAGGAGCATGGCGCTGTCGGGGATGCTCATCACTTTGCCGAAGATCTCCTCCGGCGGCTCGGTGACGCCGATATAGTTGCCCACCGACTTGCTCATGCGCTCCACGCCGTCGGTGCCGGGAAGTATCTCGTTGGTCAGTACCACCTGGGGAGGCTTTCCGTAGTGCTCCTGGACGATGCGTCCCATGAGCATGTTGAACTTCTGGTCGGTGCCGCCCAGTTCGATGTCGGCGTCGATGGCGACGGAATCATAGCCCTGCAACAGCGGATAGAGCGTTTCCAGCATGGAGATGGGCTGGTTGTTGTGGAAACGCTTCTCGAAGTCGTCACGCTCCAGGATGCGCGCCACCGTAGTGGCAGACATCAGCTTGAAGATGTCCGGCAGCCTGAGCGGCTCCAGCCACTCGCTGTTGCGCCTGACCTCCAGCTTGTCCGGGTCCTGGTCCAGCACCTTCCGGGCCTGTTCCTGGTAGGTCCTGGCGTTCTCCTCGATGACCTCGGCAGAGAGCCGGGGCCGTGTCCTGGACACGCCGCTGGGGTCGCCGATGCGGGCGGTGAAGTCGCCGATAATGAGCACAGCCCGGTGACCGGCTTCCTGGAACTGCCTGAGCTTGGTCAGCACCACCGTGTGGCCCAGGTGGATGTCCGGCGCCGTGGGGTCCACCCCCAGCTTCACCCTCAGCTGCCGGCCGGACCCGGCAGCCTCAGCAAGCTTCTTCTCCAGCCCGCCTTCCGGCAGCACTTCCACGCAGCCCCTGGTGAGATTGGAGATTATTTCAGGATCGACGGCCATCGCGATGCCAATGATAGCAGAAAGACGCCAGTAATAGCGGGTGACATATCTCCAAAGATCGCCCCGGGAACCTCAGGATGGGCTACCGGCCGTCTTTATACAATTAAGCTGAAAACTTATCCACGCTGCCGAACATTCCGTACTGTTTCCACGTTCGTCAGGCAAGTAGCAGCAGGTCTGTTGCCGTGTAGACAGTATCGGGCAGGCAGAGGGATGCCTGAATGGAAGTATCGAGAGCCGTGCCGCTGCCCGCATTGCCCAGGCGGTAATCTATCGAGAGATGGTGGGCCCGGTAGCCGTCCCAGCTTGCCCAGTAGATCCTCTGCATGGACATGTAAGCTCAGGGATGGTGGTGGTTCCCGAAGCGACATTCGAGAGCGGCGAGAAGAGACCCGATTCGTCCATGGCCTCGAGGGCGAAGTAATACGTCGTGCCGGCGGCCAGTCCGTCGATGGTCAGGGTCTCACCGCTTCCAGCGGCAAGGGGGTCGGGCAAGGAGGAAGCCGGAACCGCATCCTGCCAGTTCTCTTCAGTGATGGGCTCGGTGGAATAGCGCAGGTCGTAGGCTGTGGCCGTGCCAACGCCTATATCGTCGCCGGGGGCGGTGAAGGTGAGGGTGGCCGAGCCGGAGCCGGTATCGCTTACTGCCAGGTCTCCCACCGGCGCCGGAGGCGTGAAGTCGACGCTGTTGGTGATAATGCTGTCGGGCGCCTTCCCGGTGACGCTTGAGCCGTCGCCGTAGGCGTCTACGGCCGCGTTGTAGTTTTTGGCGCTGTCCAGGTTCATGGAGATGCGAGTCTGGGGATTAACCTCGATGCCGTTGTAATAGAGCGTATCGACGCTGCCGCCGGGGCGGTCGGGGGCGGTGACGATGAGATCGACGCTGCCGCTGCCGTTGCCGGTGACCTCGAAGCGGTAGCCGGGATCGATGTCGCCGCCGTGGACGATGATGCTCTTGCGGTGCAGGTCGGGGTATTCCAGGTACTCCGAGCCGGGGATCTCTTCATCGATGCTGCCGTCAGGGTTCTTGCCCGTATGCCTGCCCTGAGAGTCGTAGAGGTGGATATCGACCGGAGAGAGGGCCGTCCATTCCATTTCCGTCCCCTGCCCTGCCTCATCCTCGCAGCCGTCGCATTTGATGTTGTTCCAGGCGAAGGCGTTGGTCCAATATGCCTGAGTCGGCGGACTATCGGCGCCGTCCCGTTCGCCACCAACTGCGTCGATATGGTGAGCCCCCAGCCAGGCCCCCGTAAATTCGCCCCACAGTCCCTGGTATTGCAGCCATTCGAAAGATCCTCCAAAAGACTGTTCTGCTTCAGGGATGACGGTAACAGATGTGTTCTTGCCAGAAGAAGGGTTGCCGGGATCGTTTAATGTGATGCCGTCGCCCAAAGCTGAATCCCATGAAAATAATTCAATATCAATTCCTTTCCAATAAAGTGGATGCCTATCATCACCGGAAAAGTAGTTTGCGTGCGAGCCCCGCGCCACGTAGACCACCGGCCGGTTGGGATCACTGTTTAGCTTTTCCACGCTCCCCGGGCCGTCCCAGTTGCGCCATTAGCCACCGCCATGTTGGCTATAGTCAGCGCGGTAGGGCTGCAGGCTTCCGTCAAGGTCTATCTGCACGACTTCCCAGTCCCCTTCATGGAATAGCTGAGGGTGGTCATTTGCTTCATAGAGTATCCAGTACTGGATGAAGGAACCGGAGTTGCCATCAGGTCTGGAGACCACACGGTCGTAAATCGTCGGCTGAAACTGTTCCCTTCTTTCAAGGTAGGGCCTGACATAGTTGGTGAAAACGTAACCTCGATCCGTATGGTCTGAAGGGGTGCCGTCCATGGCCGCAACTGCGTCGCCTTGCAAATCGACAACGCAGCTAGGGCTTATCGCTGAGCAATGTGCCAAATCATATGCCGTAGGGTTTGTTTTGAACTCCTGTGAGTCCAACGAGATCAATAATGTACCGGGAGCGATCAGGAACTGCTCCACCGGCATCGGCCAGATATTTTCATTGCTGGCCATCCGGAACTCGGGCCTGTACCGCTCCGCCAGCTGCTGCGCCCGCTCTCCCAGCCGGTTGTAGTAAAGGTTACGCTTCGTGTCCCGGCCGTCGCTCCAGACGATGTGTTCTCCCGAGATGACGGCCATGAAGGCCAGTTCCGGACTCGCCGCCGAGACCTGCTGGGACTCGCCGGTGGTAAGGTCGTGGACATAGACCTGTCTGGGGTCGGTTCTGGGAGTGGCCGAGTCCCAGACGACCTTGTCGGGGGAATCGGCGTCGATGTGGGGGGGTGTATGCCTCCATGTCGCTGAGCCTGACCGGTTCCGATGCGGGATCGCCCAAGTCCAGCAGCCAGACGCCCACGTCCGGCTGGCCCAGGTAGCCCCGGGTGAACACCAGGGTGTCGCCACCGAGAGCGTAGTCATTATGGCCGTCCATGACCCGTTCCCCGCTGCCATCCAGCCTTCTGGCATGTATCAGGGGCTCGGCGCCGCTTAAGTCCGCCCAGGAGACCCAACTGTCGGAGATATGCGGATTTGCCTGGTTTCCCGGCGCCGTGGTAACCGGTTGGGCTCCCAGGCCCGGTGTATCCAGATCATACAGGTAGATATCCGCGTGCTTGGTGCTCGTCCTCTCGTTCTGGAAAACTATCTTCTGTCCGCGCACCGCCAGCTTCCAGGGGTTCAAGCCGGGAAGGGATATGGTGTTATCCGGGCAGGCCCCCGGGCAGCCGGCCCCCAGGTAGGTGTAGTGGATCTCCTTGTCCATGCCGCCCTCCAGCCACACCACCAGATCCCCGCTTATAACTGCATTGCTTTGCTGCGTATTGCTATCGAGCCTGGGCGCCAGCATCTGCGCCTGGCTCTCCGGGTCTGAGATGTCCTTGTAGAAGACGCGGTCTTTCCGGGCACCGTTATAGTTGAAATACCCCATCCAGACCACATTGTTGCCGCTCATGGCGGCGCTGTTCTGTTCGACATTCGTATCCGGCGCCACAGCAGAGTCGGCGCCGAATACGTACAGGTCACCCGGCGATACTGAGGCGATGGCGGGAGCCATCAAAAAAACAATGGAAACCATAACTGGAATATACAGGGCATTCGACAGACCATTTACTAACACACGGCAAGTATTTTTTAACACCAACGACCTTTCGCACAATCAATGTTATTTCCAAATTGAGAGTGCGGATCATTGCGGGGTGACTGGCTGGAAAATATCATAAATGGCAAGAATAATTAATCGTACTTGGTTGTATTTGAAAACCCGAAAAGTATGATATTTCAACTAAATCGAAGGTTGGAATCTGCAGGACTGTGTTGCCGGAGATGGTGGGACCGCCCTGCTGTGAGGTTCCATCCGGGGCTACGGGAGACTCCCCGGGAAACACGAAAGCGTCGCCGGGACTGCCGGAGAGCTGCTGGGCATCAGCCTCATGCGTAAAGAAACCAGGGAGAAGCGGGATAGATACGATAACAGCGAGCACAAATAACCGCAGCGGACGAGCCATGGACACGCCCATATGCCGTTGACGGATAACATTACCGCATCCTACCGCTATCCTTGCGCTTGCCCACTGGCCGGAAAGATATCATTGTCTACCCCACCTTTGTCAAGGGCATCATCTGTTTGCCAATGGGAAGCAGGGATAAGATGCTATACTTTTTTTGTGGCATGCCGCAGCATCGGCCCTGCCTCTGGTAATAGTGGGACCGGACATACCGGAAGCAATCGTCAATGAGCCAGAAAAGCCGCCAGAGAAAATCCCGCCGCAAGGGCTTTCCGCGCCTCGCCGGACTGCTGTCGGTCATCGTGCTGCTCGTCATCGCCGCCTGGCCGGCCCTCTCCCGCGCCTGGGACAGCGTCTGTGAGGACCTTCCCTCCCTGGACAGAGAGGAGGAATACCAGGCGGCGGATAACACCCTTATCTTCGACAGCAGCCCCCAACCGCAGCTCATCGCCGTGCTCAACAACGGCGAGAGCCGCATCATTATCACGCCGGAACAGATACCGGCGCAGATGAAGCAGGCGCTGGTGGTCATCGAAGACGACCGTTTTTACAAGCACTCCGGCGTGGACCCCGTAGGCATGCTCCGGGCGGTGGTGGCCAACTTCACCG
>CAJVWY010000092.1 GCA_913009925.1 uncultured bacterium | reverse complement strand
CGCAGTCGCCACAGGCGACACAGTACTCGCTCCAGACATGATGCTCCTTGACCATGCCCAGCATATTGGTATTCATGGCCGGGGCGACCCGCACGCCGGTGTAGCGCTCGGCCAGCGCCTGCGGCCCGATACTGCAGGCGGTGGAGAGCAGCAGGTCGCGGCCCTCTACCATTTCCGCGATCTCCTCGTTGAACTCGTGCTCACACTGCCGCAGCACCGTCACCGTCTCCACGCTGCCGCCCAGCCCCTGCCGGCGCCGGTGCAGCCTTATCTTGGCGGCCAGCTGCTCCGCCTCCTTTTCGCCTCCGGCCAGGCAGACGGCCGTGCAGGTATTGCAGCCCACCACCAGGATGTTCTCGCAGGGGTCGGTGAACTGCTTGATCTTCCGGAACGGCTTTGGTTTGGTGACGATCATCCCGCGGCCCCCTTCAGGCATTTTTTCTCCGCCACGACCTTTAGCTCGATGAGGTCCGGAGCCAGGTCGATATCTTCCAGGATGGACCGGGTCTCCTGGACGGCGGCGCGGGTCTGCCGGTGGCCTTGTACGAAGTGCCCGTCGTCATCCTCACTACAGACGGCCACATACACCTTTTCCGCCCCGGCTTCCAGCGCCCTGAGCAGCATGGTCACGCTCAGCCTGCCGGTGCACGGCAGCATCACCGCCCGGGCTTCCGGAGCCACGCGCGTCTGCGGATACCAGCAGCCGAACTCCAGGGCCCCGCCGCCGGCCGCGGCCTCGTCTATCTGCGCCGCCAGCCCCTGTTCCGATACGACCTCCAGATCTATCGCCTTGGCCGGACACTGGGTAAAACAGATGCCGCAGGCCTGACAGACATCCGCATCGATGCCCATCAGCCCGTCCTTGTCCGCAGTGGGGGCGCCGTAGGGGCAGACCCGCACGCAGGTCAGGCAGGAAACGCATTTCAGCTGGGAATAACGCGCGCCGCTGCCGCATAGCAGACAGCGTGACGCCTCGCAGCGGGCATCAACCTCGCCCAGCCCGGTCTCCACCTCATTGAAATCGCCGATACGCTCATCCTGGGGGCGGGTGGGCATCCGGCGCCGCGGGGCCTGCCTCACCTGCTCTTCCCGCACCCGCCGTGGAAGTTCGCCGATGGCTTCTGGCTCGGGGTAATCTTCAGCATCCAGACCCAAATAGCGGGCAATGGAGATCGCCGCCCGCCGGCCGCTGGCCAGCGCGTTCACCGCCGCCCCCGGTCCGGTAACCACTTCGCCGCTGGCGAAGATGCCTGGCCTGGTGGTGGCCCAGCGCCGCCGGTCGAAAACCAGCAGCCCCCGCTGGTCCAGCTCGGGGCCGTTGGCGGGCACGAAAGAAAGGTCTGACATCTGGCCGATGGCAATGATCACCGTATCGCCCCTGATGGTCGAAAGCTCGGTCTCACAGAAGGTGGGCGCGAAACGACCCCTGTCGTCGAAAACCGATTCACACTTCATTACCTCCAGCCCCTCGACCCTGTCATCTCCCAGGATGGCCTTGGGTCCCTGGCTGCTGACGATATCGATTCCCTCATCGCGGGCATCCTTTATCTCCCACTCATGAGCCGGCATCTCCTGGTCGGCCTCCAGGCAGACCATGGTCACCTTTCCACCCGACAGCCGCCGAGCCGCTCGGGCTACGTCGATGGCCACGTTGCCGCCGCCGATAACGATGATCTCTTCACCCAGGTCCACGTCGCGGCCGGCGTTCACGTCTTCCAGGAAAGGTACCGCCAGGTAGACCCCCGGCAGATCCGCGCCGGGCAGCGGAATGGAGCGGCTCAGCGACAGGCCCACGGCGATGAGGATGGCATCGTACTCTTCTTCCAGCTCCTGGAAGGTGAGGTCCCTGCCTATGGATACGCCGGTTCTGATCTCCACGCCCATCCCGGCGATATATGCGATGTCCTCATCGAGGATGTATTTAGGCAGACGGAAATTGAGTATGCCTGTGCGCAGGAACCCGCCCGGCTCGGGCTGCTGTTCGAAGATGACCGTCTTCACTCCCAGCAGCGCCAGATCATGCGCCGCCGCCAGGCCGGAAGGCCCGGAGCCGACGATGGCCACCTGGCGGCCGCTGGAGAACTCCGGCCGCGGCGGCGCGGGTACGGCACCGGCATCCCTGGCGCCGTCCCCGGCGGCACGCTTGAGGTTACAGATGGCGATGGGCTCGTCCACCTGTCCCCTGCGACATTCTTCCTCGCAGGGATGAGCGCAGATCCTCCCGATCACCTGCGGCAACGGGTTGGTCTCCCGAACCACCGCCAGAGCCGCCGCCGGCTTTCCTTCTGCCACCAGCTGTACATAGCGCTGTACATCCGTATGTATGGGGCAGGCCACTTCGCAGGGGGGACGCAGGTTAGCGTCTCCCGTGACGGGCCTCGAAAAAGATCTTGTCAGGGTTTGGTTATCGTTCATGGCAGAGCTGACCCGGGTCCTCACAAAGACTTTACAATGTTTTACAGGCTATACTGCTCAGTTCTTACTCAGCTGCCGCAGGTACTTGGGTATGTCGGCGGCCTCGCGTACGCCCACCTGCACCTCCCAGCCTTCGCCCAGCTCCTCCTCCAGCTCACCGGAGATCTGGGCGACGTAGCCGGGGATGGTAATCTTCCTGTGGGGCGCTTTCTCCTCGATACCGCTCTTCTTGAGAAAGGGGGCGATGGCGTCGGCTACGAATTTGCCCGCGGCCCATGCCGTAAGCACCGACTGTCCCTCCACGTCCATGATGCACAGCCAGGCCGGGACCTTGCTCGCCTCCACCTCGGAGGACACGGTGAAGTAGGTAAGCGAGAAGTTGGTCGTTACCAGTATGGGTGAATCCTCATTCGGATCGTTGATGGGATAGACGCCCTGGTCCATCTGCATCGGCCGCTGCGGATCGGTGTATATGTTCTGGCTGAGGTAGAGCAGCGGCATCACCCGCGCCGGGTCCAGGTCGGACAGGATGACGATGCCCGTATACTTGGCGATAAAGGTAGAGGCGAAAACCGCCTCCTGCATCTTGTCGCCGGTCATGTCACAGGGGAAACCGATGGTGGGAAAGCCCAGGGCGCGGAAGGTCTGCTTGACGGCGGCGCGCCGGATGAGCGTCTGGTCCATGAGCACATCTCCCAGGGTCGCCGAACAGGGATCGAGCACAACCTCCTTGAAATCAGCATCGATGGCCTTCTGCCCCAGATCGGCCAGCTTCTCCAGTGAATCGGCCTTGATGGCGAAAGGAACGTCCAGCTCTCCGGCCACGGCGGCCACATCATCGAAATTGGCCTCGGTGGCCGCGTACAGCAGAGGTTTCCTGTCTTTAAGCGGCTCCGCGGCTGCCTTGAGCGCGGCCGCGTCCCCGCTTATCAGGACCAGTGCCGCACCCGCTTTCTCGTCCGCCCTGGCAGCCAGCTCCGCCAGCCTGGCGCCGTCGTCAGCCTTGATAGCCGCCACCCGCGGCCTCAGCGTCTGCC
This sequence comes from uncultured bacterium, assembly GCA_913009925.1. Lineage (GTDB taxonomy): Bacteria > Actinomycetota > Thermoleophilia > BMS3ABIN01 > BMS3ABIN01 > BMS3ABIN01. The sequence continues at coordinate 1,958 of CAJVWY010000092.1, read as the reverse complement.
CCACGTAGTTAAATTCCTGCTGCTTCAACTGCTCCAGCAGCGAATCCACTTCACCGTCGTCCATGTCGCCGGTGATGAGGACGCCCAGGCCCGGCATATGCTCGAAACGCTTTTCATGCCGGTACAGCACGGTCTCCTCGCCGATGGTAACCGCCATGTCTCCGGTGCCTATGGTAACCTTGCGCACCGGCGGCGCCGAAGCCTCGCCCAGCTCGGCCTTGGCCTCGTCGGACACGTATGGGCACTCGTCCAGTTCCGCCTTGCCCGCCGCCAGCTGCATGGCAAAGGCCATACAGGTGGCCTGTCCGCATTCCTTGCAGTTGGTCTTGGGAAGCAGCTTGAATATTTGCAGACCGCTAAGAGCCACTGACTACACTCCCTTCATGCTGAAAACAGCTCGCTGGTTGATATTGCCGATCTCTGCTATGGAGACACCTAGAACAGCGGATCCATCTCCAGTGCCGGATGGCCGACCTTGGTCAGGTATTCCAGCACCTGATCCTCCTCGATGCCGTCTTCCTCGGTGGCTATCTTGTCGATCAGGTCGGGTACGCCCTCTCGCTCGCCCGCCTTGATCAGAATGTCCCGCATCTCCTCCTTGAGCTCCTTGGGCATCCACACCAGTCTCTTGATGCCGCCGTCGGCGGAGATGAACTTTGGCGAACCCATATAAAATCGGGAATGACCCAGGAAGCCCGGGCTCTGTACTCCGCCGCCGACCGAGCCGGCCAGCGTTGAGAACTTCATGCCCGAGGGTGTCTGACCCTTGTATTCACGGTTCACCGTCATGATGCCGTTACACATGGGCAACACGCAGCTGATGACCTCGAAACAGCCGCAGGAGGTCATGGGATCCTCCATCATGGAATAGGTGTTGAAGGCCACCACGGTACCCTGCGAGTTCTCCTTCACATAATCATTGACACCGCTCCACTGCCCGCGGGCGTCGTCGATGGTCTCGCCCTTGGGAACGGGCTGGTTGCCGCCGGTGGGGTTCATCTCGTAGGCGGCCTTGCCGTCCAGCCAGTTATAGGAGCCGCACAGGCCGGGCCGTTCGGGGGTTATCACACAGACATGGGTCGGCGCGAAGCTCTGGCAGAGGATACAGGAATAGAAGGTGTCGACGCTTTCATCGGTGAGGCTGCCCAGGCGGTCATCACGTTCCTGATATGCCTTGCGCGCCACCTCCAGCACCTTCTCCACGTCCTCTTCCGTGGTATATATGGCCACCTGCACCTTGTCCACTACCGTGCCGAAGTCGGCATGATAACGGGCATGGATGATCTTGCCCAGGTGTTCGAAGTTGAAACCGGCGTCGTGAGCCCTCTTGCTGATGCGCATCCAGATGGTGTCACGCTGCCCCATATGCAGCACGCCTTCGGCCTCATTGAAGAAAGAGTGGCCCTGGCGTTCGAGGATGGGTTCGAAGTCTTTCTGCATCTTGCGTCCCGAGACCTTGACATGGATGGCAAAGGGAACGGTCGCCCCCTCTTCGACGTCATCGATCTCCGGTCCAATGACCTCGATCTTGCCGTCCTCCACATCGTCGGCGATCTCGGTAAACTCACAGCCCGCTGATTTGGGACCGGCAAGCTCCACCCAGTACTCACCCTTGCGGATACGCTCACCCTCGAAGGCGGGGCTATAGGCTACCGGTACCGGCACCTCGGTGACGACCACCTTGAGGCCACGCACCTCGATGGCCCTGGCGACGATCTCGTCACAGGGCACATTGCTGACAACGTGTTCGTAGGTGCAGACCCCGGTGGGCAGGATTTCGGGTATATCGCTGGTGGCGATAGTGGGGAACCCATAGGAGATGGCCCCGGCCGCCGTGGCGTATTTCTTGTCGGTCACCTCGCCGAAGGCCAGCACGAATGCGAAGATGCGGTCCTTGTTGTACTTGAGGATGTTCCGGTAGTCACCGGCCTCGACACCGCCGAAGGCCAGCGCCGCGC
>CAJVWY010000091.1 GCA_913009925.1 uncultured bacterium | reverse complement strand
GTTGATGTGTATTTTTTTTTTTTTTTTTAATGATACGGCGACCACCGAGATCTACACTCTTTCCCTACACGACGCTCTTCCGATCTCTTCCGTAAACTTCCACAGACCCGACCGGGCCCGGTCCGCCGCCCCCGCCCGACTGTTCTATAATGATCCTGTGTTCTTTAAGCTGCTGCTCATATTTATCGTCGCTCCCCTGCTGGAGCTCATGGTCATCATCGAGGTGAGCTCGCGAATCGGACTGGCCTGGACCTTCCTGTCGCTGCTGTTTATCAGCATCACCGGCGCGGCGCTGGCGAAGCGGGAAGGGTACTCCGCCGTAGCCCGTATCCGCGCCGACGTCAACGAAGGCGTGATGCCGAGCGACTCGCTGATCGATGGAGCCCTGGTGCTGGCCGCCGCCTTGATGTTACTGACGCCCGGCTATATCACCGACACCGCCGGCCTGCTGCTGTTGTTGCCGCCGGTGCGGCGGCCGCTGCGCGCCTGGGTGCGACAACGCATCGCCCGCGCCATCGACAAGCGGACCGTCAGGTTCTATACCAGCGGCGACGCCGGAGGCGAACCTCCCGGTGGCGGCGATGACGAGTCGGAGCGGCGGCGGCGGGAGCTGACCTGACAGATGGCCAGAATCGTCCTCTACCTGCTGGTATTCGTGGGAGGCATGACCATCATGGCTACCGAGATGTCGGCTTCGCGCCTGCTGGCCCCCTTCTTCGGCAACTCGCTTTTCGTCTGGACCAACCTCATCGGTCTCATCCTTATCTATCTCACCGCCGGCTATTTCCTCGGCGGCAAACTGGCGGACCGCCGTCCCGAGCCCGGGTTACTTTTTAAAATCACAATGGCGGCGGCGGTCACCATAGCGGTGCTGCCCTTCATCGCCCGGCCCATCATGGGTATCGCCATGGAGGGCATCGCGGAGATCTCCGCCGGTGCCTTTCTCGGCTCCTTCGGGGTCACCGTGCTGCTGTTCGCCTTGCCGGTGACCCTGTTGGGCATGGTATCGCCCTTCGCCATCCGCCTGCGCATGACCGGCGTGGAGACCGCCGGCAATGTCGCCGGCGGCATATACGCCCTCTCCACCGTGGGCAGCATCCTGGGAACATTCCTGCCGGTGTTGCTGCTCATCCCCTGGCTGGGAACCCGCAACACCATGCTGTTATTCGCCGGCGCGCTGGCGGCGGTATCCGCGCTGGGTCTCGCCCGGAGTGGTGGCCCCAGGCTCTACGCCGGTGCGCCGCTGCTCATGGCCGCGGCTCTGGCCATCCCCCAGGGGGCCATAAAACCCGAGCCGCTCAGCATCTTCGAGACGGAGTCGCCCTACCATTACATACAGGTCATCGAGCAGGGAGGCACCAGGTACCTCAAGCTCAACGAGGGCTGGGCTGTCCATTCCGTCTATGACCCGGACGATATACTGACCGGCGCCTACTGGGATTATTTCCTTCTGGCGCCCTGGTTCGCCGCTGATAAAGCACCACGCCAGGCGCTCAATATCGGCAGCGCCGCCGGCACCATCGCCCGCCAGCTCATCCACTATTACCCCGATATCGGTGTGGACGCCGTGGAGATAGACCCGGAGGTGGTCGAGGTGGGCCGCGACTACTTCGCCATGGACGACCCGGCCCTGACGGTACATGCGGCCGATGGGCGCCCCTTTCTCAAGATGAACGAAACGCAGTACGACCTCATCGCCATCGACGCCTACCGCCAGCCCTACATACCTTTCTACCTGACCACCAGGGAATTCTTTCAGGACATCTATGACCACCTTGACGACCGCGGGGCGGTGATGATCAATGTCAGCAAGGTCCCGGGGGATGACGCCATCGCCGAAGCCATCGGCACCACCATGCGCTCCGTCTTTCCTTCGGTATATTCGTTCCCGGGGGGCACCTTCAACCAGATGCTGGTAGCAACGCGCAGTCCCAGCGCCCCCGGGGACCTGGTTGCCAGGTCCGGCTCCATGCCGTCCGATGTGGCCGGCATGGCAGAAAGTGTCGCCGACGGCCTGACCATGGTACAGCCGGGCGGCACCATCCTCACCGACGACAAGGCGCCGGTGGAGTGGCTCACCGACCAGATGATCATCAATTACGCCACCGGGCGATAGTTCATGCCGTCACGGCTTCCCGGGCCCGGCCCTTATTTATGATATATTTGCCCCATGAGGTACCTGGTCGTCTCCGACATCCACGCCAACCCTGACGCGCTGATGGCCATCGACGAGCCCCACGACGCCGTCATCTGCCTGGGAGACCTCGTCGACTACGGGCCTGACCCCTCCCCCTGTATCCAGTATTTCCAGCAGGATAACGTTTACCGGGTACGCGGCAACCACGACAATGCCGTGGCTTTCCGGGTGGACTGTGCCTGCGGCGAACTCTTCAAGCACCTTTCCATAGAGACCCGCGAACACATGTGGAACGTCCTCTCCGGCGAAGAACTCCGTTTCCTCGGTGACGCCGGCACCAGCCTGATGCTGGAGTCCGGCGGCAGGCCTGTTCTTGCCGTTCACGCCGCACCCAGCGACCACCTCTTTAAATATCTCACTCCGGACACTCCGGTCGGGGAGCTGGCCGCGGAGATGGAGGCGGTCAGCGCCGACATCGTGCTCACGGGCCACTCGCACCGCCCGTTCATTCGTGAGTTCGGCGAACGCATGCTGGTCAACGTGGGAAGCGTCGGCCAGCCGCGGGACGGCATCCCTAGCGTCAGCTACGCCGTGCTCGAGGATGGCAGGGTGGAGCTCAAGAGAACCGGTTATGATATCGAGGCCGCGGTCAGCAAGCTGAAAGCTCTTCCCTACGGGGAAAAGACCATGGAGCAGCTCATCCACATCCTCAGGCACGCCGGCACGCCGCCGGCCTGATGATATTCCGTGGCATCAAGCGCAATGTGCTGGTCCTGGGTGTCACCAGCCTCCTTACCGACCTTTCCAGTGAGATCATCTATCCGCTGGTCCCCCTGTTCCTTACCTCGGTCCTGGGAGCGCCCTTTGCCGTAGTCGGATTGATAGAGGGGATCGCTGAGAGCACGGCAAGCCTGCTCAAGGTCTTCTCCGGATGGATCTCGGACCGGCGTCCCCGCCGCCGGCCCTTGGTTGTCTTCGGCTACAGCATCTCCGCCGTGGCCAAGCCGCTGATGGCGGCGGCCTTCACCTGGCCGGCGGTGCTGTTGTTGCGTTTCAGCGACCGGGTGGGGAAGGGCATCCGCACCGCACCGCGGGACGCCCTCATCGCCGATTCATCGGACCCGGCGACACGGGGACGTGCTTTCGGCTTCCACCGGGCCATGGATACGGTCGGCGCCGCTCTGGGCGCCCTCCTGGCACTGCTGGCCGTGGGAGTGCTGGGCGAGCGGTACCGTATCATCTTCCTGCTGTCGGCCATACCCGCCGCCCTGGGTGTGGCCAGCCTCTTTTTCGTCCACGAACGCCGGCGTCACCTGACGTCAACCGGCCCGGCGCGCCTGTCACTGTCACAGTTCGGCCGCAGATACAAAATCTTCCTTCTGGCCGGCGCCATCTTCGCCCTGGGCAACTCCAGTGACGCCTTCCTCATCCTCCGCGCCCGCAACCTGGGCCTCTCCACTTTCGCCGTCGTACTGGCCTACGTGGTCTTCAACCTGGTCTACGCGGCTCTGTCCATGCCGGCGGGCTCCCTGTCAGACCGCATCGGCCGGCGACGCCTGCTGGTGGCGGGCTTTTCCCTGTTCTCGCTGGTCTACCTGGGGCTGGCCCTGGCCAGCGGAACGGTAGCCGTCTGGCCCCTGTTCGCCGTATACGGGATCTACATGGCCATGACTGAGGGGGTGGGAAAAGCATATGTGACGGATCTCTCGCCGGCGCGGGCGCGTGGAACCGCCCTGGGAGCCTACCAGACGGTTACGGGCATCGTCGCCTTTTTCTCCAGCCTCATCGCCGGACTGCTCTGGGACCTGGTGAGCCCGAGGGCGCCGTTCCTTTTCGGCGCCGCCGCTGGTCTGACCGCCGCCCTGGTGCTGGCCGCCGCCGTCAGAGACCGACCCTCCGGGGAGGCCGGGCGCCGGCGGGAAGGGTTTTCATCCCCAACCCCATAACTGTATTCCGGGTATATAATGAAGGGAGACGCCATGGCTTACGAAAAGAAAAAATCCGACAAGACGGCCGCTGACCCCAAGGAAAGTGGCAAGCAGATCATTGTCCATTCCCACTCCGGTTACAAGAAAGACGAGAAGCCACGCTCCTTCGAGCTGGACGGACGACGCCTGACCATCCTGGCCATCAAGAAACAGTGGCAGGAGGAGTCGGAGAAGACCCGTGGCAGAAAGAGCTTCTTCCAGGTTCATTGCCACGACGGCCGCTCCTACAACATCGCTCTGGATGAAGGCACGGGACAGTGGACTCTGGAGCCCTGGTCCAGCGGCCATGACTGATGGAACTCCCCCGCCCGAACTAAGGCGGGACCCCATCACATCCAACTGGGTGATCCTGGCCGCTGGACGCAGTAAACGGCCCCACGCACCCGCGGCCGCCCGGGTCCAAAAGGGGCGGCAACAGCGGGACTGCCCTTTCTGTGAAGGCAGGGAGTCGGAGACCCCCCCCGAGATCTGCGCCTGCCGTACATGCGAAGGGCACGACTGCCCCGGCTGGACCATCCGCGTGTTCCCCAACAAGTTCCCCATCCTGACCAGGACCGCTCCTACGGCGAACCGGAACCAGGCCGCGGACCCGGACCGGCGGCCGGCGGCCGGCTCCCATGAGGTGATCGTCGATTCGCCTTTTCACAATCTCACCCCCTGGGAGATAGGCAGGGACCAGGTGCTGGCCATGCTGCAGATGTACCGTGACCGTATCCTTGCCTACAGAAGCGACGCGCTGGTGGAGTACGTACACATCATCCGCAACCACAAGGCCGGTGGCGCCGCCTCGCAGGAACATCCCCACTCACAGCTCTTCGGACTGCCCTTCATCCCACCCATGATCGACAGCGAACTGTCCGGGTTCGAGGGGGAATGGTCGACGGAGGCCGCCTGCCTGATGTGTGACATCATCAGGGATGAGGAGGGTAACGAATCCCGGATGGTAGACGCCAACGACAGCTTTGTGGCCTTCAGTCCCTTCGCTTCCCGCCTGCCTTACGAAACCTGGATAGTTCCGCGGGAACACCAGCAGCGCTTCGAGGATTGCGGCGACCTGGACAGCATGGCTGAGCTGATGACAGGCCTGCTCAACCGCTACCGCACGCAGCTGGGCGATCCTCCTTTCAACTACTGGATACACACTTACCCGCTGCACGGTGAATCCCGCCCTTTTCACTGGCACCTGGAGATAATGCCACGCATCACCGTGCCCGGCGGCCTGGAAATGGGCGCCGGCGTCTGGGTCAACACCGTCGCTCCCGAGGACGCCGCAACCGCCCTGCGCAAGAAATAGAAACGTCCGGGTGCGCTGGTTATCGG
>CAJVWY010000090.1 GCA_913009925.1 uncultured bacterium | reverse complement strand
CTTCCGGGCTCGTGATGCTGCTGCACTTTGTTTTTTTCAAGCAGAAGACGGCATACGAGTTAAAGGAATGTGACTGGAGTTCAGACGTGTGCTCTTCCGATCTAACGTCATGTCCATGGGAAAGATCTGTCCCCATTGCAACACGCCCCTGGTCAAGGTCATCGTGCCGCGGCGCCGTCCCTGGAAGCTGTGTCTCGACCCCGAATGCCCCTCAAAAGAGGAATACAAGAAGAAGAGGGCCAGCAAAAGCAAAGCTTCCTAGGCGCGCCCCATGCCTTTCATAACCTTCGAGGGAATCGACCAGAGCGGCAAGTCCACCCAGATAGAGAAGCTTGCCGCCGCCCTGGGACAGGCGGGGATCGCCGCCATCCAGGTAAGGGAGCCGGGGGGCACGGCCCTGGGAGACCGCATCCGCGAGATATTGCTGGGGCCGGAGCATGAGGGCATGGATTCCTGGTCGGAAGCGCTGCTGTACGCCGCCGCCAGGGCCCAGCTGGTCAGCGAGGTCATCCGTCCGGCGCTGGCGGCAGGCAAGACCGTCCTCAGCGACCGTTACATCGATTCCTCGCTGGCTTATCAGGGATTCGCCCGGAGGCTGGGCTGCCAGCGAGTGCTGGATCTTAATCTCTGGGCCACGGAAGGGCTGCTGCCGGATCTAACCCTGGTGCTGCACCTGGATGTGGCCTGTTCCCGTTCACGGCTTTCCCTGCGTGATACCGGTGAGGATCGCATCGAGAGCGAGCCGCTTGATTTTCACAAGCGGGTGGAGGACGGTTATCATAAGCTGGAGGGGATGTTCCCCGACCGGATAACCGGCATCGATGGCGACAAGTCCGTTGAGGAGGTCTTCAGCCGCATCGTGGCTTTGTGCCGCCAGCGGTTCGGCTGGGAACTCTGAGGGGCGGTGGCGGCTTGCCGCCGCGCCGGCCACAGGGCAGGAGGAAGTTTGGCGGGAAGCAGCACCAACACCGGATTCCATGGAATCGCGGGCCAGGAGACGGCCTCCAGGATGCTGGCGGCGGCCGTAACCAGGGACCGCGCCAGCCATGCCTATCTTTTTATCGGGCCGGAGGGCACGGGCAAGCTGGCGTCGGCGCGGGAACTTGCCGCCGCGTTGTGTTGTGAGGCGGGCGGCTGCGGCCGTTGCGGTTCCTGTCTCAAGATCCGTCATGGCACCCATCCCGATGTAGGGATGATCTCGCCGGTGGGAGCCTTCATCACCGTTGAGCAGATCCGGGAGGTCAACCGCTCGCTCAACCTGTTCCCCGGCGAAAGCCGCGCCCGGGTGTTCATCGTTACCGATGCCACGGCGTTCAACGCCGAAAGCGCCAACGCTTTCCTCAAGACGCTGGAGGAGCCCCCCGGCTTCGTCAAGTTCATCATCATGGCGGACCGCGGCGACCGGGTGCTTCCCACTATTGTCTCGCGGTGCCAGATCATCCGGTTCGATCCGGTAAAGCCGGCGGTTATCGCGGAGCGACTGGAAAAGGAATTCGACGTCTCGCCGACCATGGCGCAGACCTACGCTGCCATCAGCGGCGGCAACCTCACTCTGGCGGAGAGGTTCTGCCGGGACCAGGACCTGCGGAACAGACGCCAGAGATATATCGAGATCGGTATGGAGCTTACCCGCGGCAAGGGCGAGCCGCAGGCGCTGGCGGCGGGGCTGCTGGCGGTGGCGGAGAAGGCTGGTGAGGAGGCGGCGGACGGCCGGGAAGACCCCCCGGAAGGTTTCACGGATGCCGGCGCCCGGCAACGCCAGCGGGATGCCCACCGCCTGGCAACAGCCGCGCGTAAACGGGAACTGGACCAGGCGCTACTGGTGCTGCAGTCGTGGTTTCGCGACATGATGGTGGTGGCATCTGGCGCTCCGGAGGTGATCACGAACAGGGATTACGAGCTGGAACTGGAGCAGGAAGCGCTTCAGTCGCGGTCCGGCGATTACCGCCGCGCCGCTGAGGCCGTCAACACCGCCCGCCGCAAACTAGGCTATAATATCGACCTGGAGCTGGCGCTGCTGGCTCTGCTCAATCAATTGCAGGAGGTCATGTAAGTGCCCGAGCTGGCGGAGATAGTGTTCCGTGATGGCGGCAAGGTATATTCCTTCGATCCCAACGGTCTGAAGCTCGATGCCGGAGACAGGGTCATCGTCAGGACCAAGCGTGGCGTGGAGATGGGAAAGGTGGTCGTCGGCAGTCACGAGGTGCCCGAAAATGAGGTCATCCAGCCGCTGGAGAAGGTGGTCCGCAAGGCCACATCCAGCGACATGGACTCCGCCGCCCGCAACCGGAAGCTGGCGGCGCGAGCCGCGCACGTATGTGAGGAGAGGGTCGAGGAGTACGGCCTGGAAATGCGCATTATCAGCACCGAGGTGGTTTTCGACGGCAGCAAGATCATCATCTCCTTCTTCGCCGAGGAACGCGTCGACTTCCGCAAGCTGGTCGAGGACCTGGCGCGCAAGTTCCGTACCCGGATCGAGTTCCGCCAGATCGGTGTGCGTGACGAGGCCCGGCTTATCGGCGGCCACGGCCCCTGCGGCCGCAAGATCTGCTGCACCGCCTTCGTTGGCGACCAGCAACCGGTATCCATCAAGATGGCCAAGCAGCAGCAGCTGCCGCTGAACCCGATGAAGATCTCCGGCCTTTGCGGCCGCCTGATGTGCTGTCTCAAGTACGAACACGAAGCTTATGTGGAGTTCAAGGAGAAGGCGCCGGCCAAGGGGACGCGGGTGAACACGCCGCGGGGAGAGGGCACAGTGGTGGATTTTCTCGTTCCCAAGGAAAAGGTCCTGGTCGACCTGGGTGAGGGCCACCAGGTGGAGGCGGGGCTCGATGAAATTGAGCCGCCGAAGAAGCCTAAGAAGCGCGGACGGGGGCGGCAGCGTGGATAGCCGGCCCATCGGCATGTTCGATTCGGGGATCGGCGGCCTGACGGTCCTGCATGAGTGTCTGCTGGCTCACCCGCACGAGGATTTCATCTACCTGGGAGACACGGGCCGGTTCCCCTACGGTTCCCGGTCCATCGACGAGTTGAAAGCTTACGCCTACCAGATCGCCTCGCACCTGGTGGGACAGGATATAAAGCTGCTGGTGGTAGCGTGTAATTCCGCCACCGCCGCGGCGCTGCCCTGGCTGCAGGAGCACATGGAGACGGCCATCATCGGCGCTGTGCATCCGGGCGCCGAAGCAGCTGTACAGACCACCCGCAGCCGGCGCCTGGGGGTAATGGCCACCGTGGCCACCGTGGAGAGCGGTAGCTACCCGCGGGCGGTCCACGGCCTGGACGCCGGCATCCGGGTCTTCTGCCAGCCCTGCCCGGACCTGGCCTCCATGATCCAGAACGGCGATGTTTTCTCGCGGGAGGTGGTGGACGCGGTAAGCTCCTACACGGAGCCTCTGCGGCAGGCTGGGGTGGACACAGTCATCCTGGGCTCGACCCATTACCCGCTGGCGGCCCCCATGATCCAGCGGGCCCTGGGGAAAGAGGTCGCCCTGGTCAATTCGGCTGAGGAGATCGCGCGGGAGGTGGGCGAGGTACTGGAACGCAAGGATATCGACAACAACCCGGGGCGGCAGGGAGACATCTCGTTCTTCTGCACCGGAGACGTGGAGTCTTTCACCGAAGTGGGCGCCCGCTTCCTGCAGATGCCCCTCGATGACGTCGGCAAGGTGGAGCTATCCGAACTGGAGAGGATCGTGCTGGCATGAATATCAGGATGGTAACCCGCGGCGCCATAATCGCCGCCATGTATGTGGTGCTCACCATCAGTCCCGGCCTGAACGCCATAAGCTTCTACCAGGCACAGTTCCGTATCTCCGAGATGCTGATGCCGCTGGCGCTCTTCGACCTGGCGGCGGTGCCCGGGCTCTGGATCGGCTGCCTGATCGCCAACGCCGTCGGCAGCCCCTTCGGCGTGCTGGATCTGACCCTGGGGGCGGGACTGACCCTGCTGGCCGCCGCCGTTATGTACGCGATGGGCCCGCGCTGGCAGGGGCTGGCGGTGCCCGTGGTGGTCAATGCCTTCGGCGTGGCCGTGGTGTTGAGTATTGCCGGCGGCCTGCCCTACTGGCCTTCGGTCCTGTGGGTGGGGGTGGGAGAGGCCGGCGTGATGCTGGTGCTGGGCGCCCCCTTCTACGCCTTGCTCAAGAGCAACCCCGCCATGCTGGGTATCAGGGAAAGGCCGAACCGATGAGCTACCAGCGCCAGGATGGGCGCGGCGCCGACGAACTTCGGCCCTTAAAGTTCACTCCCGGTTTCATAGAATGGTCCGACGGCTCGATTCTCATCGAAGCCGGCAAGACCAAGGTCATCTGTGTGGCTACTATCCAGGACGGCGTTCCCCGCTGGCTCAGGGGGCAGGGCTACGGCTGGGTGACAGCGGAGTACAGCATGCTGCCCTCGGCGACGCCGGAACGCACCATCCGGGAAGCTATCAAGGGCAAGCAGGGCGGCAGAACGGTGGAGATACAGCGGCTGGTAGGAAGGAGCCTGCGCAGCGTCGTGGACCTGAAGGCGCTGGGGGACCGCACCGTGTGGGTGGACTGCGACGTCATCCAGGCGGACGGCGGCACCCGCTGCGCCTGTGTTACCGGAGCCTATGTGGCTCTTTATATGGCGCTGGCCGGACTGGTGGACAAGGATTATATCCACGAGATACCCATCGAGGACTCCCTGGCGGCGGTCAGCGTCGGTATCCTGGAGGGTGAACCCGTAATGGACCTGGACTTTGCGGAAGACAGCTCCGCCGAGGTGGACATGAACGTGGTGATGACCGGGGCGGGAAACCTGGTGGAGGTGCAGGCAACGGCGGAGAAGGCGGTCTTCTCCCGCGACATGCTCGACCGGCTCCTGGACCTGGCCACCGGCGGCATCGAGCGTATCCTGGCGGAGCAGCTGAAGGTGATCGGCTCACGCTGACCGGAGGGTCGCGACCAGAGGGCGAAGGGGAGAATACCATGGAACCTGCCAGCGATGGACGCGTAACCGATAAAATAGTTCTCGCCACGGGCAATCCCCACAAGGCGCGGGAGTTCGAGGCCCTGATGGAGGGGATCCAGGTGGAGGCCATGCCGGATGACATCCGGCTGCCGCCGGAGACCGGCGACACTTTCTATGAGAACGCCCGCCTCAAGGCCCGGACTGTGCACGAGGCGCTGGCCGGCCGCGCCGGCGGCGGCCAACCCCCCTGGGTCATGGCGGACGATTCCGGCATCGAGGTCGAGGCCCTGGGATGGGGCCCGGGGATCTATTCGTCCCGTTACGCCGGCGAGGATGCCGGCGACACCGACAATGTGGAGAAGCTGCTGGCGGAGCTGGAGGGGGCCCGGAGCCGCCGGGCCCGCTTCGTATGCGTTATCGTCGGCATCGCCCCCGACGGCCGGGAGCTGCGGGCCGAAGGGGTCTTCCCCGGCGAGATCGCCGGCGAGCCGACGGGCCGGGGCGGGTTTG
>CAJVWY010000089.1 GCA_913009925.1 uncultured bacterium | reverse complement strand
GTCGTCTTCAGGTTTCTTTTCTTCTTTCTTTTTTTTCTTTTTTTTTTCAAGCAGAAGACGGCATACGAGATAAAGGAATGTGACTGGAGTTCAGACGTGTGCTCTTCCGATCTGCCTCCATCATCCACTCCGAGCCGTCCCCGCGGACAACGCGCACGTCGATCTTGTAGTGCGACCTCTCGTCAATGGCCTGCTTGACCGCTCTGTTCAGCCTGTCCCTGTCCAGAGGATGTATCATGTCAAGCACAGCCTCGTAGGTGCTCTTGAATGTCTGAGGCTCGATCCCGAAGATGCGGTACAGTTCATCAGACCAGGTTACGTCGTCGTTGGCCATATCCCATTCCCAGCTGCCCAGGCGGGCTACTCTCTGGGAGGTCTCCAGTTGCCTTGTTTTCGTCCGCAGGTCCTCCTCGCTCCGTTTCAGCCTGGTGATGTCGGTGATCGATATCAGCACGCGCGACAGGCTGTCCTGGAACCCGGGCACCACCGACCACTTGACGATGTTATCCATCCTTCTGCCCTTCAGGGTCCGGGTTATCGCCTCTATCTCCAGGTCCGTTTCACCCTCGCAGATGGCTATCAGGTTGAACTTGAAGCAATCATGCGTCTCCTCGGTGAAAACCCGGGTAAGGCCGGATAAAATCTCCTCCTTGCTCTCGGCCTCGAACATGTCGAGTGTAGCCTGATTCACATCGATGACCTTCACCATCGAGGCGCAATGGATAATCTCCTCCGGGTGGTCGTCAAAGTAGCTCTCCAGGTCTTCCATGCCTGTCAATCTCAGGTCGTCGATGTATGTCTTCACCTGGGAGAAGTCTTCCTCCCAGATGGAGATGGGAGAACAATCGAACAGATCCCTCAGCCTCTCCTCGCTCTTCTCCAGGCCGGTCTCCGCCAGGCACCGTTCCGTCTCTGCGGGGTCGGTGGAGCCGACGAAGAACCTCAAGGGCCACCGTGCCGGACCCGCCGCGGCCAGTAAGCCCAGGCACAGGAAGATCGTTGCCACCGCTGTCAGTAATGCCATAGGGATGATCCTGCCGTTATGAAGCAGGGGAACGTTGAACAGATAGGCGAAGCCGACGGCCAGCGCGTTCAGGCCGGCCAGCAGGGAAAGTACGGCCGAAACCGTTTTGGCCTTGTTGACTGCGGCTCCCAGGTAAAGAAAAAGCAGAGAAAATGAGGCGAAGACAAGACTTGCCGTGGTCACGGGAGAAGTACTGTTGGCCGGTATATTGCTTATTGCAGCCCGGCTTTCAGGCAACAGCTCATAGAGACCGCCTTCCCAGCCAAACAGATACTGCGCCAGCGCCGCCAATGAAAAAACCGCGACCAGTACACACCAGGCGCCGGCCAGGTATCTGCCGTATTTGCCGAGGGGACGATAAATCCTGAGCAGGAGCAGGAAGCTCAGCACCAGAAGCGCCAGGGCCGTCCCGGGAGCCATCAATATATGGCTGGAGCGGATCCCGGACATGTATGACGGGGCAATGAGCCAGGCCAGCAACGTTACCAGGCTCGCCAGGGCAGCCGGAAGCGCCAACGCAGCCGCAATCAGCCTGAAGTTCTCGCGGGATTCTTTGCTGAAGTTCAAAGCTCCCCCACCATCCCTACCGCCGTGAAGATGTTAAAACCATGTTATCCTGTCGCCAGAACCCGGATATAACTTGAATCCGGCTTGGGTATTTTACCCCAATAAATGGGTAATAAAACAGGCCGGCCTTATCCAGGCGAAGCCGCAAATCGCAGATAGCGGGTGGCCAACACTTCCCATGAATACAGGCGTCCGGCCAGCTCTTGGAGGATGTGGCGATACTCATCGGCACCGGTAAACCGTGATTCCAGCAGCCTCACGACTGCACCCGCAAGGGACTCCGTGAGCTTACAGCCCGGGGCGAGGCTTTTGAGCAGGGGCTCCCCCAGTTCGCCGGACACCGCGTCCATAGGGTCCTTGAGGCCGCTGTGATAGGTGGCCAGCGGCAAAGCTCCCGCGGCCATGGCTTCTACTGCCACCATGCCGAATGCCTCGGGAAAGACCGAGGGCGCCAGCAGCAGGTCGGATGCGGCCAGCAGCGGCGCCAGCTGCTTGTGAGAAATATGCCCGAGAAAATAGATACGGTTTTTCAGGTTTCCCCTGACGGTGTCCAGACAGGACCGGTACTCACGGCGTAGTTCAGTATCCGCCGGCGGCAGAACGGGACCAAAGCCCTCGACCGCCGTGAGCTCTTCAGTGGAGGACAGCAGCTCTTCAGCCGCCGTGAGATCGCCCGCGTCCAGGCTGTCGATGAGACTGAGAAGAGGCCCGCGCATGGGACCGTCACCGGCCACCAGCAGACGTAACCGTGGTCTTTTCCTGTGTATCAGCGGTAAGGCGGCCACGGCATAATGCAGCCCCTTGGTCCACAGCAGCCTGCCGGTGAATGTCAGAATGTCGTCGTCGGCGCTGATCCTGCCTGATTTTTCATCGCTCTCAGCGCCGCTCTCCGCCGG
Source organism: uncultured bacterium (assembly GCA_913009925.1). Lineage (GTDB taxonomy): Bacteria > Actinomycetota > Thermoleophilia > BMS3ABIN01 > BMS3ABIN01 > BMS3ABIN01. The sequence goes on along the minus strand of CAJVWY010000089.1, from coordinate 2,998 downwards.
CCCGGCGCCTATGTCCGCCAGGGTTTTTCCCCGATCGTAGCCGGGATGAAAGATCTTCGTATCCACGCCCGGAGGCAGGATATGGCTCTTGTCCTCTATGTCGAGCCCTGCCCTCCGGGCGAATTCCACTATCTCCGTGCGGCTGTCACCGCTTAAAGCGGCGACAGCCGTCGCCCCTTCCAGGCCATCCAGAGCGTATGGGGCCATGCGCCCGTCCTGCCTCACGGTGAAGTTGAGCGCGCTGCCGTGAATGGTAACAATATAAGGCGCACGGGGACCGGCCTGGGGCGAAACCGTTTCCCCCAGGACCCGGCGAACCAGGTATGGCTGCATGACGGCGTGGTTGGCCTGCACCAGGTCCGGCGGCCAGCTGTTGAAGATAGCACCGAGCGCCTTGCAATTGGCTTCGATATAGGCGTCGACCAGGGAACCGGGAGCATCCTGGAAGGGGATGGCTTCAAAGCCAGGGAACGGGCCCGCCACATAGGTGAGCAGTTTTCCACCCAGATGGGGCCTCACCAGACGGCATAAGCCGGCACCGGCTGTTTCCCGGCCGAATAACAGACGCAGCTGCCCGTTGGTTTCGTCAAGCTGGTAGGCGCTGTCGATAAAATCATACTGCTCCGGTTCCTGTTCCTGGCAGACAAGCGTTACTTCATGACCCTGCCTCGCCAGTTCCCGTGACAATTCCCGAACATAGATGGCGCTGCCGGAATCGGACAGGAAATAACCGTGGATGATGGCTATTCTCATGGGAAAGGACTACGGCGCGGCGGGAGAAAAACCTGCCTGCGGCATCTGAGGCGACTCCATCGGGGATGATTCTTGTTCCCAGCCACCGGTTCTGTCATCATCCACTGTAAGCAACCGGGAGCGCCATGCGCGTACTTGCCATCCAACACATAGACTGTGAGCCCCTGGGATCACTGGAAAGCCTGCTTTCCGGCATGGGAGCCACAATAGAATATATCCGTCCCTATAGTGATGAGCCACTGCCCGGACGGCTGAGTGAATGGGACGCGGCCGTTATCCTGGGCGGGCCCATGGCTGTATATGATGACAATGTCTCCTGGATGGCCGGTGAGCTGGAGTTGGTGGCCGCAGCGATCGGTGCCGACATGCCGCTGCTGGGTATCTGCCTCGGTTCACAGATTGTCGCCGCGGCCGCGGGCGCCAGAGTCTACGCCGGAACTGAACGTGAGATCGGCTGGTCCAACGTGGAACTGTACGCCGACGCAGAAGCGGATCCACTGTTCTCCAGACTGCCGCGGCAGCTGCCGGTATTTCAGCTGCATGGGGACAGCTTCGACCTCCCTGACGGCGCGGTTCGCCTTGCCGGCAGTCCGGCCTACGAAAACCAGGCTTTCCGCATCGGCAGAAATGTTTATGGTTTACAGTTCCATGTGGAGCTTACCCCGGACCTGGCGCGAACCTGGGCCCGTGTGTATCAAGACTATATGGCCGGCGCCGGCGCCGGCCGTGACGATATACTCTACGACCTGGAAGCTAGATGCCAGGCCCTGCAACCATCCGTGGACTCCATCTGCCACTGGTTGATGGGACTGTCAGGATAGGAGGTATGGTTATGGCTGACAATCATCAAGAACCGATCTTCCGTGAGGTTCAGAGGACCCGCCAGCTCTGGATCTGGGCGATCGTGCTGGCGGCCGCCGGTGCCGCCTGGCTCACCTTCATCCAGCAGTTCTTCACCGCTGAGCAGGGAAGAAGTACCGGCTCCGACATCTTCACGATAATTATCTGGCTGCTGTTCGGACTCTCCTTCCCCATCTTCGTCGCCATCATCAAGCTTGAGATCACCGTGACTGCGGACGGGGTGACGGCGCGTTTCTTCCCCCTGCTGACACGCAGCTTCCCGGCCCGGAGCATCGCCTTCGTCGGCGCTCGCGACTACAAGCCTCTGCGCGAATACGGCGGCTGGGGAATCAGGCACTCTCCCACCAACGGCCGCGCTTACAATATCAGCGGCAGCCGTGGCGCCCAGCTGGCCCTGAAGGACGACACGCTGGTATTGCTCGGGTCTCAGCGAGCCGATGAACTGGCGGAAGCCATAGCCGGTATCGCCGGGATAACTACCGGCATTCCTGATTGAGCTTTAGTCAGGATGTGAGATGCACGCCTCCGCCACTTCGATGGCGCATTGGTCACCACACATGCTGCAGCCGTCGCCATTGCTGCCCGGCCTGTCGTCCCGGACGGCGCGAGCGCGCTCGGGATCGATGGCCAGCCGGTACTGCTCATCCCAGTCCAGGCGGCGGCGGGCATCACCCATGCGCAGATCGCGCCCGCGCCGTCCCAGTTTGACCGTGTCACCGATATGGGCGGCTATACGCGCCGCCATCACTCCCTGGCGCACATCCTCGGCGTACGGCAGTCCCAGGTGCTCCGCCGGCGTCACATAGCAGATGAAATCGGTGCCATAGGCAACAGCCCAGGCTGAACCGATTGCGGCGGTGATATGATCGTAACCGGGAGCGATATCGGTAGTGATGGGCCCCAGCATATAGAAGGGCTTGCCACCGCTGAGGCGCTTCTGCAGGACGACATTGGCCTCGATCTCATCAATGGGGATATGACCCGGACCCTCCAGCATGGCCTGGACACCTGCTTCCCGGGCCCTGTCCGCCAGTTCGGTGTTTATCAGAAGCTCCTGTATCTGCGCCTTATCGGTGGCGTCGGCGATGGCGCCCGCCCGCATGCCATTACCCAGGCTGAGCACGACATCGTAGCGCCTCAGTACCTCCAGCAGGCGATCGAACTGCTCGTAGAGGGGGTTCTCCCGCTGTTGCTTCTCCATCCAGGCGACCATGAATGCTCCACCGCGGCTAACCAGAGATCGGAAGAGCGTCGTGTAGGGAAAGAGTGTAGATCTCGGTGGTCGCCGTATCATTAAAAAAAAAAAAAAAATAACATACACCCAACACGTCACTGTCAAACGCTAAATCAACGTCGATACAGGTGTGCAGCACCGTGTACTAAG
>CAJVWY010000088.1 GCA_913009925.1 uncultured bacterium | reverse complement strand
TGTATCGGTGTACTGAGGTTCGATGCGGGTAGATGAAGTGCAATTGTGGGTGTAAATTGGTGGGGGGGGGGGGGGGGTGGGGAGGGGGGGGGGGGGGGTGGGGTGTGTTATTTTTTTTTTTTTCAAGCAGAAGACGGCATACGAGATAAAGGAATGTGACTGGAGTTCAGACGTGTGCTCTTCCGATCTCTGCACGTGCATGTGCCCGCGGGCGCCGTTCCCAAGGACGGACCTTCCGCAGGCATCACCATGACTACGGCGCTGGCATCCCTGGTAACGGGCAAACCGGTACTGGCGAATGTGGCCATGACCGGCGAGGTGACCCTGAGCGGGAAGGTACTTCCCGTAGGCGGTATCAAGGAGAAGGTGCTGGCGGCCCGGCGCGCCGGGCTGGATACGGTGATCCTGCCCCGCGAGAACGAGAAGGACCTGGACGATGTCCCGAAATACCTGCGCAAGGAGATGAAGTTCATCCTGGTCGATGACGTGAGCCAGGTGCTCAGCAATGCGCTGGTTGATGGGAGAGCCAAGCCCCGCGCGAGGAAGGTCAGCTCCGCCGGCAGGAAATCTGCCCGTAAGATAAATATGAACAGGAAGGCGGCAAAGGCCGGGAAGTAGGCGCCGCCGCTCTTATCCGCCGGCTACCGCCGGGACTACGCTTACCTCGGAGCCGTCCGCTGCCTGGGTGGCGAGGCCGTCTTCGAAGCGGATGTCCTCTCCGTCGATATAGATGTTGATGAACCGCCGCAACTCGCCGTTCTCCAGCAGCCTCTCGGCGATGCCGCCGTGGTGTCCTTCCAGCTCCTTGATGATGTCCGATACCGGGCCGGCCTTGCATTCAATCACGCTCTCACCGCCGGTCAACTGACGCAGTTGGGACGGTATTCTAACTTTGACGCTCAATGTTGCTCCTTTCCTGTACCAGGAATATGCTGGACGGCCTTCTTTCTGCCGCTGTCGTCGGTGCTGACCACATTATCAGCCAGGACCTTTGTCTCGAATTCGGACAGGGTGGGGTCGATCTCGTAGGTGCTGAGGGTGCCGGCCACCGCGTCCAGGGTCTTCAGGCCGTCACCGGTGATGTAGAGGACGACTTCATCCGCGGGGTATATCTTGCCGGCGGCCGCCAGCTTGGCGAGGACGGCGGTGGTGACGCCGCCCGCGGTCTCAGTGAAGATGCCGGTAGTTTCCGCCAGCAGCTTGATACCATCGACGATCTCCTGTTCGGTGACGCTCTCGATGAGGCCGCCGGTTTTGCGGGCTACCTCCAGCGCGAAGATACCGTCGGCGGGGTTACCGATAGCCAGCGACTTGGCGATGGTATGGGGCTTGACCGGCTTGATGTGCTCCTGCCCCTGCTGGAAGGCGGTCGCCACCGGGCCGCATCCCTCGGCCTGGGCGCCGCAGACCACCGGTTCCTTGCGGCGGATGAGCCCAACTTCCCCCAGCTCCCAGAAGCCTTTATGGATCTTGGTCAATAGCGAGCCGGAGGCCACGGGAACCACTACCCGGTCCGGCGCCCGCCAGTCCAGCTGTTCCGCGGTCTCGTAGGCGAGGGTCTTGCTGCCCTCGGCGTAGTAGGGCCGTACGTTGACGTTGACGAAGGCCCAGTTCTTCTCCGAGGCGATCTCGGTACAGAGGCGGTTCACATCGTCGTAGTTACCGCGCACCTTGACCACGTTGACGCCGTAGACGGCGGTGGCGATGATCTTCTGGATCTCCAGGTTGGCCGGTACGAACACGAAGGCCTCGGTGCCGGATGCGGCCGCATGGGCGGCGACGCTGTTGGCCAGGTTGCCGGTGGAGGCGCAGGCGACCACTTCGAATCCCAGTTCCCGCGCCCGTTGCATCGCCACCGCCACCACCCGGTCCTTGAAGGAGTGGGTGGGGTTGGCGGTATCGTTCTTGACCCAGACTTTCTTCAGACCCAGCTCGGCGGCCAGCCTGTCCGCCTTGATAAGCGGGGTATAGCCGGCCTGCAGGTCGACCTCCGGGCGCCGGTCCACCGGCAGGAAATCGGCATAACGCCAGAGCGAGGGCGGACCGTTGCTGATGCGTTCCTTGGTGGCGCGGCGGCGGATCTTTTCATAGTCGTATGCGACCTCCAGCGGCCCGAAACAGTATTCGCATACGAAAAGGGCTCTTAGCGGATAGGTCCGACCGCATTCCTTGCACTTTAACTGTTCAGCCGGCATAACGAACGAAGCTCCTTTGCTGCTCGGCGTTATCGCATGAAAAAAGCCTCTGCTTGATGTGGCAGAGGCTGACAGGTAAATCCCTTTCGCCACATCGCTCAGACCTCATGGTCTGCAGGAATTGGCACCTTGCGGTACGGTTCATTCATCACCGGTTGCGCAGGTTGCCGAGGCTTCACAGGGCCAGTCCCTCTGCCTCTCTTGATGCGAACAACGCGTTCCTTGTTGTAGCTTCACAAGTCTAACAGGCGGGGTGACTATCGTCAAGAAAAGGCGCGGCCGGCAGTGTTTGGGGGTCATCCCCTCCGGCGCCGGAGGGGATGGACGATCTTCCTCAAGACCTGTTCGAGGACTATCCGGGCCGACCCGCTGCGGGCTACCAGCCAGCCTTCCAGCTCCCTGGTACGGCTGGTCATGTCGATATCTTTTCCATGCCGCTGCCGCACGACTATACGGCCCAGTACCGACTCCAATGCAATATGCTCGAACGGACCGGACTGGGAATCTCCCCGTACCTTGAGCCCGGCTCCATGTCTATGTCCGGCGGCGACTACCCGGTGGACGATGATTTGGCCATGGGGCGACTGGTAAATGATTATCCAGCCGGTCCTGGGGACCACCCCCTTCGTCAGCGGCCTTGCCGTGACCATATCGCCGTTTCGGATATGGGGCCACATGCTGAAACCGGTGGCGACGAAGGAGATGGTTCCACCACGCCTGAGAACTTCCGGGGCTATCTCTGCCAGGGGAACGCAACGATAGTTCCTGGTGTCGGTTGAATCAGGATTCATTTGCGGTTATATGGCGGCACCCTGAAGCCCCGCGATATCTGTCTCCCACTTGCAACTCATCGCCGCGGGCAATCAGTGCAAGCCATAACAAGCGGCCGGCTCTTTATGTCCCTTGCCGGAAGAGCGGGATCATGCTCACGGCGATGAGGGAATATTGTCTCCGTGGCACTCGACGCAGTTGTTCTGCGTCGGCATACCCACCGGATGTTTTTTCACCTGACTGCCGCCGCCGGCGGTATATTTGCCATCGACCCAATCGTTCAGCAACGCCACCGTCTTGGCGGCCACGTCGGCGGAGAGCCGGGCGCATCTCTCCTTTCTGGGATCGGATGCGAAGGGGACACCCTCTTTCGCCATCCATTTGCCTACGGATATATGGCACAGCGGCGAGTCGCTCACGCTGACGCTGGATATGGCGGTTTTCGGCTCCGGCGGTTCGTAGATGGGGAGCGCGCTGACGGTGTACCAGTTCATCACGTCGTTGAGGATATCCTCACCATCCCCTCCGGCAATGAGGCCGGTGACGATGCCCACTCCGGTGAGGGTGCCGCAGAGGGTACCCCAGCCCACGGCGCCGCCGTGGCCCCACTTGGTCGACTCGATGGGGAAGTTGGTATAGGGTGCTCCGATGTTTTCCTGGAGCGGCCTGAGTATGGAGTTGGTCACGGCATAGCAGCAGAACTTCTCGTACCAGCTTTCATAGGCCAGCGGCTGTACCTGTGAAGAGCTGAGTTTATCGTACGGCCACGGCCACGCTGAAGGTGAAGTACCGTTGCCGGTGGTACCGGTGCTCTGGGATTCATCTGTGCCGCATCCCGCCAGGCCGAAGCCGGTGACCGCTGCCAGACCCACTCCGCCGACGGCGAACTTTCCAGCCAGGGGGAAGAGCTCTCTTCGCGACAGCGTTCTTCCTGTTCCGTCTGTGCCGGTTCTTTGCTGCGTGTCCATTGTAACCCCCTTTTCTTCGCTTTACCGGACCCATACCCCTTAGGCGGTTATTCCAGTTTTGCGCTGAAATTAATCCTGCTTTGTGGGTCGAGCGCCATGCGGGCTCAGGCCGCGCCGCTGATATCCTTGTTTTTTCCGGCCATCAGGGCGATCACGGCTGCAGCCAGCACGGTCGCTATTCCCAGGACGATCAGGAGCTGTTCAGCGCCCTTGTTGCAGGCCATCTGCGGGTTTTCGCATACCGGCAGCAGATAGACCGGTGTGAGGATCACCAGAATTCCGGCGCCACCGAGTACCAGGGCCAGCAGGCGGACAGCTTCAGGCGTGCCGGCGATCATAACCGCCAGGCCTATGAGCATGATTATCAAGCCCAGGGTGATTGCGCCCCGGCTGGTGAAGTAGCATGGCGAATAGCCGCCGGACATGTGCATGCCTTCCATCTCCGAGTCCGTTCCCGCCATGCCGCTATTCATATCATCCATGCCGGTGCTGGTGCCCATCTCCCCGCCCATCCCCGTGGTAGTTCCCGTGGTGCCGGTCATGGTGGCCATATCACCGTCGACCCCGGTCGCCTGCGCGAGGACTATGGTTTGCCCCAAGGAGGCGTCTTCCTTGCTTTGATAGTCACAGACGGGAAGGATGTAACGGGGTGTGACGGCGACCAGCAACCCCAGGATGATAATGGTGATGCCTGCCGCCAGTCTAACGTTGGTCTTCACAGGTTCCTCCTCCTTTACTTAATGACTGATGGTTCTCCATTGTTTGGAGCAATACACATGCCAGGTCTGTGAAGTGTTTCCGGTGAAGAGCGGTCACGGCTCCTTAAAGGCAGATATTCTGATAATAATATCTGTAATTTCCCGTTTTTCTTCACGTTGGCATTCTCATCAGGAGGTGTTCTGCGCCAGATTGCAGGGTCTGGCGGATGTTGCGGAAGGTTTGCTTATGCTACACATTGTGTAGGATATGATACATCGTCAGGGCGGTAGCGTCCATCACGGAGTCGCTCTACTCCCATTCGATGGTGCTGGGTGGCTTGGATGAGATGTCCAGCGCCACGCGGTTGACGCCGTCCACCTCGTTGATGATGCGGTTGGATACGACCTCCAGAAGCTCATAGGGCAGGCGGGCCCAGTCGGCGGTCATGGCGTCCTCGCTGGTCACCGCCCGGATGACTATGGGATAGGCATAGGTGCGTGAATCGCCCATGACGCCGACGCTGCGGATGCCGGGGAGGACGCAGAATGATTGCCAGAGCTTGCGGTAAAGCCCGGCGCGCCGGACCTCCTCCTGGAGGATGAAGTCGGCCTTTCTCAGGATCTCCAGGCGCTCCTGCGTCACCTCGCCGATGATGCGGATGGCAAGGCCGGGTCCGGGGAAGGGTTGGCGCCATACCATGTTGTCCGGCAGCCCCAGCTCGGCGGCGACGTTGCGCACTTCGTCCTTGAAGATATTTCTCAACGGCTCCACCAGTTCAAGGTCCATGTCAACCGGCAACCCGCCCACATTGTGATGCGACTTGATCCGGGCCGCGTCGCGCGTACCGCTTTCGATGACATCGGAATAGAGGGTCCCCTGCACCAGGAAGCGGGTGTC
>CAJVWY010000087.1 GCA_913009925.1 uncultured bacterium | reverse complement strand
CGGTGAAAGCTTCGTGGCCGGGGGTATCGAGGAAGGAGATCCTTCTGCCGTTGTGCTCGACCTGGTAGGCGCCGATATGCTGGGTGATACCGCCGGCCTCGGTGGCGGTCACCTCCGTCTCGCGGATAGCGTCCAGCAGCGATGTCTTGCCATGGTCCACATGGCCCATGATGGTGACCACCGGCGCCCGGGGTTGCAGATCCTCGGGCTTATCAACCACCTTATGCTCCTCTTCCTGCTCCAGGTGGACGATCTCGATCTTGCGGTCCAAATCGTCGCCGATGGTGGAGATAGCCTCGTCGCCCAGCGACTGGGTGATCGTGGCCATCTCGCCGTAAGCCATCAGACGCTTGATGATATCGGAGGTGGACACCCCCAGAGCCGCTGCCAACTCCTTGACGGTCGCCCCGGAGTTAACCTTGGCCGGTTCGCCGGGAACAGCCTGCGATGTCTCTTTTTCCTCAGGCTCCGCGACCGCTGTCGCTTCCTTCTTGCCGCCCCTGTGTTTGACGCGATGGGAGCGGCCGGACGGAACGAAACTCCGCCTCTTGGCGGTGGAAGAATCGATGATTACCCGGCGCCGTTTGCCGTGAGACTTGGCCTTACTGGGCGCCTTGCGCTGTTTCTTGGGGGTCGTGCCGGTCTTCTCCGACTCGGAACTCTTGGCCGCCGAAGACTTTTCAGCAGGCGCCGTGGTAACGGCGGTCTTGCCTGCGGGCTTGGCCGGAGCTCCGGCGGGGGCCGCGGCGAAAACCTTGCCAGCTTCCTTCTCGTCAACGCCGGACAGGGCGCTTTTGACCTGAATTCCCGCAGCCTGAAGCTTCTCCAGCGCCTCGGCGCTCGAGATATTATTTTCCTTGGCTATTTCATGAACCCTTTTTCTGGCCATCGTTAATCACCTGCAAGTTCGAGTAAGCGGATAAAATCTTCCCTGGGAAGCGTGAGCACGGAAACCGCCCCCAGCCTTCGTTGTAACATCTTCTTCCCGGCGGCCTTGTCAAAACAGGACATGGCGGGACATACATAGACTCCCCGTCCCGCCGCCGTTCCATCTTTGTCCAGGGCTATTACCTTTTTGCCCCCGTCTTCCCGCACAGTAAACCTGACAAGAGCGTTTTTCGCAAACCGGCGTCCGCAGCCGACGCACATCCTCTGCGGGACATGCCCCTGCCGGACCAAGACTAGCTACCGGAGCTGGCCGTTGACGAGGTATCCGCCTCGTCAGCCTCCGGCACGGGCGGTTCCTCTGCCGCTGCCTCCTCCGTTGGTAATTCGCCCTCTTCGGCTGCGGCTGCTTCCGCTTCCACCTCGTCCTGTTCGGTCTGGGCCTGGTGAGCGGGGATACCGCAGTACTTGCTACCCGGCAGAGCGGCGTTGGGACAGCGCTTACCGCTCTTGGTCAGGGCGCAACAGCGTCCCGCCAGTTCCTCGACTTCCTCATCGGAGAAGGCGACCGCCTCGTCCTCTTCCGCCATCTGGCTCTCGCTCTTGATATCGATGCGCCAGCCGGTCAGCTTGTTGGCCAGGCGAGCGTTCTGCCCTTCCTTGCCGATGGCAAGCGACAGCTGGTCATCGGGGACCACCACCGTGGCGGACTGTTCCTCATCGTCGACCAGGACCTCGCGGACGATGGCCGGGCTCAGGGCCTTGGCCACGAAGCGGGCCGGCTCATCATTGTAAGGGATAATATCAATCTTCTCGCCACGGAGTTCGCCTACCACCATACGGACCCGGGAGCCACGAGGGCCGACGCAGGCGCCGACAGGGTCGATACCGTCCTCCTTGGATTCCACGGCTATCTTGGAGCGGTAGCCGGGCTCACGGGCGATGTTCCTGATAACGACCAGGCCATCGGATACCTCCGGCACTTCCAGCTCGAAAAGCTTGCGGATGAGCTCGTCGCTGCGGCGGGAGACGATGACCTGCGGACCCTTGGTATGCTCCCGCACGTCGGTGATAACCGCCTTGATGCGGGAACCGTGTTCATAACGCTCATGGTCCACCTGCTCGCTCCCCGGCAACAAGGCCTCGACCTTGCCCAGGTCCACCAGCGTATAGCGCTGGTCGCTCTGCTGAACCAGGCCGGTGACGATCTCGCCGATACGGTCCTGGTACTCCTCGTACATCATGTCCCGCTCGGCTTCGCGTATCCTCTGGAAGATGACCTGCTTGGCCGTCTGGGCGGCAATGCGTCCGAAATCCTCCGGAGTATCGATCTTGATTTTCTCTATCTCGCTCTCGTCATACAGGGAGAGATCGAATTCCTCTTCCTCCTCTGCCGCATCGCCGCTTTCCGCCGGGGCGGCCTTTCCCTCAGCAGCTTCCGCGGTCTCATCTTCCCCGGCCTGCTCCAGGCTCTCACCCGTGCGGTAATCGATGCCCTCAGCCTCCGCGGCGACCACTGCGGCCGGGCGTTCGGGCAGTATCAGCTGGTAAATGGTAATCTCGCCATCTTCCGGATCGATCTCCACCTTGGCGTATTCGACAGCGTCGGGAGTTTTTTTGTACGCGGACAACAGAGCGTCTTCGAGAGCAGTCAGAAGGACGTCGAAGTCTATCCCTTTTTCATCTTCAAGAAGCCTTAGCGCTTCAACTATCTCCTTGCTCACTTTTGAACTCCTTTATATTGTCGCACCACCTTGCCGCTGCCGACACTGTTTTTCGTCTCCTGCTCAGCCGTATCGACCCCGCCAGGCTTATTCAACCTTGCCGAAATCGAACACCGTTCTTGCCCGTGCTACATCGTCCAGCGGTATGGTCACTTCCCGGTTATCCAGCTTGAGCACCAGTTCATCGTTTGATGCCGAGACCAAAAAACCGGTGAAGTTCCGTTGTCCTTCAACCGGTCCGTAAGTCTTTACGTTGATCTTTTTACCGGCCACGGCCCGGAAATGCTCCGGCTTGCGCAGCCTTTTTTCCACACCCGGTGAAGAAACTTCGACAGTGTGGTCCTGCGAATATTCCCTTAACAAGCTGCTGGCGCGGGCACACAACTCATGGTCCACACCCTGCGGATGGTCGATATAGACCCTGAGAACACGGTTCCCCCTGCCACCTGAGATATCCAGGTCCACAAGCTCTACATCCGGCAGATTCTCCGCCAGTTTCAGCTCGATTTCTGCAAATGTCTCCGCATTCTTCAACGTCCACCAGCAAAATAAAAGTGGGCTCAACAGACCCACTCCGAATCACTACCCGCAGTTTAGGAGATTATAACACACGCCTAAAAGTCCCCGCAAGCAACAGCAGCGGCGCTCAAACAGTTAAATAATACCAAAAACCCCCTGAAAAACAGGGTATTTTCCTGCCTGGCACCGGCGCGGACATGCCCGGAGCCCATGTGTCCCGCTGTAATGTAAACCTTCATCCCTTAATAGGTAAACGATGTCGCGGCCGAGGGTTCAAGCCGAACCCGATATGGAGAGCGTAACAGGAAACGGCCGCTACCGATGGCGGCCGCTCCAGGCGCACGATCTCCTACCGGGCGTTAACCGCCCACCGTGCCAATGATCACACTCCCGTTACATGGAAGGCGGGGGTCCCGGAAACCACAGTTCGTTACCTTCCTCGTCCTTGCAGCTGGCATAAATATCCGTGCGGAAACGGCTTACTTCCGGAGGCACATGATACTTTACGGGAAAGAGACCGGTCTGTCCCACGCTCAACCGCGCCGCCGACGCCGGCAGGTCACCCGCCACGGCAACCGTGGCCGGCCTTACCACCACCTGCCGCAGAGCCACGTCCAGACCCGCCCCTTCACCACGGTTGGCGACCCGATACGACACCGACAGCTCCCTGGCGGTGTAGTCCGCATAACTGTCCCAGAAGACCGGGCCGACGGAAAGGGTAAGGTTCGGCTGTGCAGACCCGACCTCCGGGGGCGAAAGCACGGCCGCATAGACATCCCAGTCCCCATTGCGGTTGTCCTGCCATACCACGATGTCACCATCGATATCCGGATTTACCTGATCCCCCGGCGCGCCGCACAGCAATCGTTCCTCTCCTGTATCCAGGTTCCTGACATACAGGTCCCATTCTCCGACCCATCTGCCGGCCTCATCGAAATGTCCATCCCGGTTATCCTGATAGACCAGGATATTGTCAGCCAGCGCCGGATTCACCTGGTCGCCGGGTTCCTGGACCACCGGCAGACCGGCTGTGTCCGGCTCCGCCTGGTAGATATCCCAGGTCTCTCCCGGCTCATTCAGCCGCTGCTGATAAAGGACCCGCCCGTTATCGATGCTGGGTTTGCTGCGCTGGTAAAGGCTCTCCCCGCTGGTGGAGGCACCGCCTCCGACCTGTGAGAGGTATGACCAGCTATCATCACTGACATCGTAGGAGACCAGCAGCGGCTCATAGTACCTGGTGCCGTACCCGCGCATCCTGACCCAGACGGCCTGGGTGCCGTCGATGTCAGGGTCAAAGCGCATGCCCGGCCGGGAGTAGCTGTCTATCTTCTTGCTGCGGCCGGTCTGGAAATTTATGCGGCTGATAGTGCTGCCGCCGTTCTCCCCGGTTACCGCCGTGCCGCTGGAGAGAGTCAGTTCCGCTGCCGGCGTCGAAGCCACACAGCTTTCCGTACCGTCGGCGAGCGAGCGGCGGCAGACCCGGGAATCCGCGTCCTGCCAAGCGATAAAGACACCGTCGATATCAGGACCGGCCGATACGCCGGGCCCGTAGACAGCGCTTTCGTCGCCTCCGTAAACATCCTTCATCACTACCCAGCCGTCAGCCGACCGGCCGGTGTCGTTGAAGACGACTCTGCTGTCGCTGACCGCGGGAGATACCTGGTCACCCGGAGAGACGGCTACAGGCATCTCCACTATCTCCCAGGGAACATCGTCACTGGCGCCTGCTTCGCCTTCATAATAATAATACAGGCTTGCCACCATGCCTATGACGGCCAACATCGGCCAAAGCCTCGTCCAGCCGCCCGCCTTCCCCCTCCTGGAAACGGCCCTGGCTCCGGCTTTATCTCCGCCGGCCAGCCGTCTTCGCATCCAACTCCACTTCCACATCTCTCCTCACTTTCTCCACAAGAGAATTCCACTTCCACATCAACAGCAACCGCTTATATGCACACCAAATCATTGAAATACAAGAGCCGGGAGAAAACGCCTATATCATTGATGCCTCCTTTCCTTGATGCCTGCATAAACATAACAGCGTTTACTTCAAAATTAATCGTGCTTTGGTAGTAATCTGATATTCGAAAAGTAGTATTTTTTATCCACCCCATGTTTGACACAGCCGTTTTACGGCAATGCATTACCTGAAAGCCAAGGAGATACTATGAACCTGGCAGGCAAGAAGGTAGCGGTACTGGCAGCTCCGGGATTCGAGGACTCGGAACTGAGCGAACCGGTGAGCGCCCTGGACTACGCCGGCGCCGAGGTCGTTCTGGTAGCTCTTGCCGAGGACGACAAACAGGGCATCAGGGGTAAGCACGGCACGGTGGTGACGGCTGATGCGACTATCGACGAGGTCGATGCCGGAGATTTCGACGCCGTCGTCATCCCCGGGGGCAAGAGCCCCGCGCATCTGCGCCGCGACCAGCGGATACTCGACCTGGTGA
>CAJVWY010000086.1 GCA_913009925.1 uncultured bacterium | reverse complement strand
GGTTCAGACGTGTGCTCTTCCGATCTCAGCAGGCTCAGCAGGAGAAAAGCGTTGAGGTAGCCGGGTATGACGGCTATGGAAGCAATGATGATGACGGCGGCCGGCAGGGATATGGCCCGGGCCAGATCGCCGGCCCAGTGGATGGCCAGCACCGAAGCGGCAGCGGCAAACGCCAGCGCTCCCAGGTTGGCGATGGCGAATCGGGATACGAGTCCGGCGCGCGGCAGGACCCCCACCATACCGCGGCCGCCCGTGGCGGTTTTTATCTGAGGATCCATGAACAGGTAACGGGTCCGTGTGGTACGGGGCCCGGCACTATACTTCTGGCTCCGGCGCTCTTACCCTTTTCTTTGCTGCTCACCGCCAGGGAAATATACGACTTTTCATATATAAAATTCCTACTAAAGTACGATTAATCCAGGGCGCCACTATGGTAGATTTGCCGAAGCCGGTGACAGAAACGGCTCGCTACCCCACTCATCTTGAAAAGCTGATAAGAAAGGGTGGGGTGGATGTTGCAGTCACGATGCAGGTCTTTGATAAAGATGACGGCGCCGGCTGTTTTTGCGCTGGTTATACTGGCTTTTATGGTGATTATCCGTCTCTCATACCCGTTGACGGCGATGGCGTCCCCCGGAGACCTGTGGGTCTTCGGCGCCGATGCCCCCGTCACCGATGACCCTGCGCAACAGCAGGCGCCGGCTGTCAGCGGTGACACGGCAGTTTGGACCGATTGCCGGCCGGAAGGGAGAAGCTGCAGCATCTATCTGCGACGTCTGGATGACGATGGTCCGGAGAGTGAACTCATCCCCGGGTCCAGGGGGCAGGGCAGCCCCGACATAGACGGCCGGCTGGTGGTCTGGGAACAGCTGGTGCACCCGGATACCGGCGGCATCGGCTACCAGATATACTACGCCGCTGTGGACGGGCCGGCGGCAAGGCCGCTGTCGCCGGTCGCTACCCATCAGATGCATCCGGCGGTGTCGGGCAGCAGGGTCGTCTGGGAGGACGAACGCGCCGGTTCGAAGGAGACCGATATCTATATGTACGACCTGGACACCGGGGTGGAGCGGCCGGTCTGCACGGCTTCCAGCCGGCAGAGGTATCCGGATATAGAGGGGGAATGGACCATATGGGTGGACAATCGCGACGGCAGGTACCTTTACGGCAGGCCCACCAGGAACGACATATATGCCGGAAACCTGGAAACGGGAGAGGAGAGAAGGCTCACGTTCGACGAGGGCGAGGTGGTGCAGGGGAACCCCAGGCTGGGCCGGGCGCCGGATGGCGCATACCGCGCCGTGTATGAAGGTCAGGGCATCTGGCTCTACGATTTCCGTTCCGGCACGACCTCGCGGCTGGCCGCGGAGGGCACCCAGCCGGACATCGACGGTGATATCGTCGTCTGGAGGGCGGCTGACGGATTGGGAATCATGATGCACGACCTCTCGACCGGGGAGAGCCAGATGGTCCCGGCGGCGGCCGTCGGCGTCTTCAACCCGTCGGTGGCGGGCAGCCGCATAGTATGGGGCGACGAGAGGGCCGGCAACCGGGATATCTACCAGGCCACCCTGCGCGTCAGGGCACAGGAGCTGGCGGAACGGCACCGGCCGGTGCTGAAGATGGCCGCCGGTGAACGCTTCCAGCCGGCTCCGGTTGAGCAGATGCTGGCGGCTCCGGACAGCTTCCTCAGGAAAAGGAATGATCCGGCCTTCCAGCCCCTGCCCAACCCCGCACCGGATGTGCTGGCGTCACAGGCAGGCATCGACGACCTCTATCTCGATCTGGCTGGGGATGCCACTGCGGCCGGGGGCGGCGACCCCTCCGTCGCCATCGACGACAGCTATGTTTACGATAACTACGTGAAGCCGTATAAGGACCACAGGGACCGGTATCCGGCGACGGTTTACGCGCGGATCGTCGACGGCGGACAGGATGACGGCGGCGGGACCGCCATCCAGTACTGGCTGAACTACTACGCCAACGACCACCCGGAGCTCTTCCACGAAGGGGACTGGGAACTGGTTCAGGTCGAGCTGGGTCCCAGGCTTGAGCCCTATAAAGCCGACTACAGCCATCACGGTGGCGGCTCCTGGCGGTACTGGAGCCAGGTGGAGAAGTCCCGGCGCTTTCCGGAGCAACCGGTGGTCTATGTGGCGGCGGGCTCCCACGCCAATTATTTCAATGGTGACGGCAGGCAATACATCAAGTGGCCCATCGCCTGGGATGTGGCCCGCGGCGATGGCGACACTGTCTATCCGGCGGTAACGGTGGTCCCGGAGACCGGACAGGCAGAGGGGAGCGCTTTCGGCTGGCTGGATTATGCCGGCCAGTGGGGTGAGTATACCGGGGCGAAGGTGGGCGTCGGCATCGGTGGCGCCGGCGGCCTCAGGGACGGCCCGGATAACCCGCCGTTGCAGGGATACTGGCGCGATCCCTTCAACTGGCCCAGCATCACCTGTGATGGTTGCCGGGACGGCAGCGGCGAGGGAACGGACCTGGAGCTGACCGGGAGTCTGACGGCAGAGATCCACCTGTACGATTCGCAGGGCAGGCACACCGGCAGCAACGGTGCCGGGGGCATGGACCTGCAGATCCCCGGGTCGGAGTACCTGGCATACCCGGAGTTGGACAGGGCGAGCATCATCGTCCGTGGCGGGGATGTCAACGACGGCTACCGGGCGGTGGTCGCCGGGGTATCCACCGGACCACTGGCGCTGACGCTGACCGCTCCCGATCACCGGAGCGGTACGGTGGACACGGTGAGTTTCAGTGCCATCGCCGCCGACCCCTTGATGGGCGCGGAGATGTCCATCGATGCCGGTAAGGACTACATCCTGGCCGTGGAGGCCGGGGACGGAGGCGGGGTCACCTCCCTGACGCCGGATGCGGTAACCACCAGGGACGTTGATTTCACGCCGCCGGCGGCGGTGTCCGACCTGGCGGTGACGGCGGTGGCCGCCGGTTCGGTCACCCTCACCTTTACGGCGCCGGGAGACGACGGCAACCAGGGGACGGCTGCCCGCTATGACCTGCGTTATGGGACCGGGGCCATCACCGGCGGCAACTGGAAGGACGCGGTACCGGCCCCGGCGCTGCCGGCACCGCAGGCGGCCGGCAGCGCCCAGAGCGTCACTATATCCGGGCTGGACGCCGGTACCGAATACTACTTCGCCGTGAGGGCGCTGGACGAGATGTCCCTATACGGACCGCTGTCGAATCCGGCCGTAACCACGACCAGGGCACCACAGCTGACATGGTCTGCAGAGCAGATATATTGGGCCAGCCTGGCCGATTACCAGGACAGGAAGTTGTCGGTGGAATACCGGATGGCCAACACGGGTAATGATGACGCCCTGGCAGTGACGGTCGCCGCCTCCTATTGCAACAACGATCTGGTGGACCTGGTGACAGAGACGCCTCTGGTCGTAGGCGATATACAGCCGT
This sequence comes from uncultured bacterium, assembly GCA_913009925.1. Classification (GTDB taxonomy): domain Bacteria; phylum Actinomycetota; class Thermoleophilia; order BMS3ABIN01; family BMS3ABIN01; genus BMS3ABIN01. Next base: position 2,206 of record CAJVWY010000086.1, on the reverse strand, counting down.
CGGCGAGCCGCACGCTGACCTTGAGGTATCACGTGCCGGTGGCCGTTATGAGGTTCAATACGCTTACATATGCCTTCTGTCTGGACGGGGCGGGTGGAACCCGCTGGTATCCGGAGGAACTGACATGATTGAACGGACAGATATAAAAAAAGACGGAGAACAGCGTGGCAGGAAACTGGTCTTTAACCTGGGGTGGTTCGCCGCGGCGATGATACTGGGGCTGGCCTACGTATACTCGCCGCTGGCCCGGAGCATCGCTTTTCCGGACCGCTGGTATGACCGGTTTCTGCTGCTTTACTGCCCCTTTCTTCTGGTACAGGTGATCCTGCACTGGCTGTTCCTCAACCGCTTCTTCCCGGACGAGAGGCGACGGAACATATACAGGGTGGCGCTCATGCCGGTTATGTTGATCGCGGGGTTCGCGCTGGTGCTGTATATATCTCTTTACCGGGGTCCCTGGCCCACCTAGGACGGCGGCAAGGGCTATATTATATCTCGCAATCGACGGCGGGACAGCCGCCGGAGAATTCCGCGTCAGCGCGCACATGGGAATTGACGCTGTCCCGTTCTTCTCCGGAGAAATACAGTACCTGCTCGCTGCGGCTGCCATAGCGGAAGACGGTAACACCCTTGCATCCCAGCTCCCAGGCCAGCATGAAAGCATGGCGGACCTGGTCGATGCCGGCGTCCCGGGACATGTTGACCGTCTTGGACACGGCGTTGTCCACATGCTTCTGGAAGGCGGCCTGCATGCGGATATGCCACTGGGGCTCGATGTCCAGGGCGGTGACGAACAGCTCCCTGACCTCCCTGGGGATCTGCTCCAGATGACGTATGCTGCCGCTGTGGGCGATGCGGTTCATCAGGTCCTCGGTAAGGAAGCCCTTCTCCGCGGCTATCCGCTGGAAGTCGGCGTTGGTCTCCAGCAGATGGACCCCGTCCATCACGTCCCTGACATAGGAGATGGCGAACAGGGGCTCGATACCGCTGGTGGTGCCGGCGATGACGCTGATGGAACCGGTGGGGGCGATGGTGGTCAGAGTGGCGTTACGCATGGCGTCGAACCCCCGCTGTTTCCAGGTGCTTTCCGGAAAATTGGGGAAGGAGCCCCGCTCCCGTCCCAGCCTGCGGGAGCAGGCCACGGCCCGCTCCGAGATGAAGGCCATGATGGCCTCTGCCTTGTCCAGCGCTTCCTGGGAATCGTAACGGATACCCAGCCTGATAAACGCCTGGGCCAGGCCCATGACACCCAGGCCTATCTTGCGGTTTCCCAGGGTCATCCGCTCGATCTCCTTCAGGGGGAAACGGTTGGCGTCGATGACGTCATCCAGCAGGCGCACCCCCGTATCCACCAGCTGCCCCAGCTGTTGCCAGTCGATGTCCTTGCCGCTTACCAGGCGGGAGAGGTCGATGGAGCCCAGGTTGCACGATTCGTAAGGCAGCAGCGGCTGCTCGCCACAGGGGTTGGTGGTTTCCATGGCGCCCAGCCCCGGCGTGGGATTGTCCCGGTTGATGCGGTCCAGGAATATCATCCCCGGGTCACCGCATTGCCAGGCGGCGGAGGCGATGGCCTGCATCACCGCGTCGGCCCGGAGGCTGCCGGTGGTCCCGCCGGTGCGGGGGTTCACCAGGCTGTATTCGCCGCCGTTCCTGGCGGCCTCCATGAAGCTGTCGGTAGCGGCCACGGACAGATTGAAGTTGGTCAGGACGCCTTCCCGCTGCTTGGCGCCGATGAAGTCCATGATGTCCGGATGGTCCACCCGGAGCACGCCCATGTTGGCCCCCCGCCGGCGCCCGCCCTGTTTCACCACTTCCGTGGCCCCGTCGAAAGCGCCCATGAAGCTCACCGGCCCGGAGGCGATACCCATGGTGCTCCCCACCCGGTCGCCCCGGGGGCGTAGCTGTGAGAACGAGAAGCCGGTACCGCCGCCGGCCTGGTGGATGATGGCCATGTTCTTCACCGACTCGAATATCTCCGGGATGGAGTCCGGTACGGGCAGGACGAAACAGGCGGACAGCAGGCCGAGCCGGGTGCCGGCGTTCATCAGCGTGGGGGAATTGGGCAGGAACCGGCGTGAGGCCATAACCTGGTAGAACAGCTCCTCGGCCGCCCCGGCGTCACCACCGTACTTCTCTTCCTCGCGGGCGATGAAACGGGCGACGCGCCGGAACATCTGCCCCGGCGTCTCCTTGATCTCACCCTGGT
>CAJVWY010000085.1 GCA_913009925.1 uncultured bacterium | reverse complement strand
CCGTGAAGAACATCATCGAGGTCTATGCCGGCGACGCCAAACCGTTCGAGCGCGTAGGCGAGTGGATAGAGCGTATCGGCTGGCAGAAGTTCTTCGACATGACCGGCATCGAGTTCACCAAGTATCACCTCGATGACTTCCGGTTCGCCGGTACGACCTACAGAAGGTCCACACACAACAGGTACTAGGAGGTTCCCAAATGGCAGAAGATGTCTCCATAGACCAACTGGCCGACGAGATGTATGAGATCGTAGCGGACTCGGCCGGTAAGAAGAAGCTGAAAGCCGGTGACCTTAACAAGGCGATGGCCGCGAAATACGGAGACTCCATCACCCGGAAAGACTGCAAGGCAGCGATCAAGCAGCTCATCGATTCCGGCCGCTGTGTCTATGGCTACTTCGGCGGCAGTTCCATCGAGTTGCCCCGCACCGAAGGCGCTGCTAACGAATAGAGGCCAGACAGGAAAAACCGCTTGGGCGAAAAGCGCCGCTGGACGGTTTGCAGGCCAAGAACTGAAGATATCGATTCAGGGCGGCTGAACGCCTGGGAAAAGGAGTAAAAATGTCAGTAGTACTGAAGACCAGAAAACGCGCGATTGGAGCGGCTGCCTATTCGCGTGGGGGTGATGAGTCCCATCTGCGGCCACGGTACGCGGAAAAGACGCCGCCATGCAAAGTCGCCTGCCCCAGCGAAAATGATATCCGCGGGTTCATGACAGCTATCTCGCAGACGGAGTTCTTCGGCCGCAGCAACGACGAGTCCTACGAGATGGCCTGGCGGACCTACACCAACACCAACCCGCTGCCGGCGGTGCTGGGCCGGGTGTGTCCCCACTTCTGCGAGACCGGCTGCAACCGGGGGCAGAAGGATGAGGCTCTCAACATCAACCAGGTGGAGCGTTTCATCGGCGACTACGGTATCGACAAGGACCTCAAGCACGAGAAACTCGGGGATGAGTCCCATTCGGAGAAGATAGCCATTATCGGTTCCGGACCGGCGGGCCTGTCCTGTGCCTTCCAGCTGGCACGGAAGGGCTATCCCGTCACCATTTTCGAAGCCGCTCCCAAGTCGGGCGGCATGCTCAGGTACGGCATTCCCAGCTACCGTCTGCCCGAGGACATCCTCGACGCCGAAGTGGCCAAGATCGCGGATCTGGGCGTGGAGATTAAGTACGAGACCAAGGTCGGGAGGGACATCTCCTTCGACGAGCTCAAGAACGAGTTTGACGCCATTCATATCGCCATCGGCGCCCAGGAAGGCTGGAATCTGGGTATCCCGGGCGAAGAGGGCGAGGGCGTGGTCAACGCCGTGGAGTACCTGCACGGGGTCAATTCCGGCGACAGCATGGACGTCGCCGGCAAGAAGGTCCTGGTCATCGGTGGCGGTAACAGCGCCATCGATGCCGCCCGCGTCGCCTGGCGCCAGGGAGCCGAATCCCGCATCGTCTACCGCCGTACCGAAGAGGAGATGCCGGCGGAGCAGGAAGAGATAGACGATACCCGTGAAGAGGGTATCCCCATCGACATCCTCACGGCGCCGGTGGAGGTCATCCGCGACAGCGACGGCAAGGTAAAGGCGCTGAAATGCCAGAAGATGGAGCTGGGTGAGCCTGACGACAGCGGTCGCCGGCGCCCGGTGCCCATAGAGGGCTCCGAGTTCGAGATGGAAGCCGATATCATCATTCCCGCAATCGGTCAGCAGGTCGACTTCGAGGGCCTGCACCAGTTCAAGGATGAGGAGAGCGGCTGGATCACCGTAGACGAGGAGACCATGAAGGCTGTGGAAGAAGGCACTTTTGCCGCCGGTGACGTCACCAACAAGCTGGGTACGGTCACCGAGGCGGTCGGGACCGGCCGCAAGGCGGCCGTAGCCATCGACTGCCATATCAAGGGCGAAGAGGTGCCCAAGGAGTACCTGCCGCCCACAGTCAAACTTGACGACATGGCCCACGGTCATTTCGAGACGGCGGCGCGGGTGCCCAAGAACCACATTAGCGTCGAACAGCGCCGGGGCAACTTCAACGAGGTGGTCACCACCTACAGTGAGGAACAGGTCATCGAGGAAGCGGACCGCTGCATGAGCTGCGGCATGTGCTTCTCCTGCGATAACTGCTATATGTTCTGCTCTTACAGCGCCATCAAGAAAATGCCCAAGGAAGATATCAAGCCCGTGGGCGACCGTTACGTGTTCAGACTCGAGGCCTGCGTCGGCTGCAAGAAGTGCGCGGAAGCCTGTCCGAGCGGCTATATCGACATGGTCTAGCCTGAAACCGGCGCTGCGGGACCGGTTTGAAACAAATGGCGGCCGTCCTTCGTTACGGAGTGAGGCGGCCGCCTTTTTATCATGCAGGCGGTGGACCGGTGTCAGCCGGCCGAGTGAGGACAGGACTCGAGACACGGGAGCCGCAGGTTGAGGAAAAACATCACAAGAGAAAGGAGTGAGGGGATTGAAATTCGGAGTACTGATTCTGGAAGGACCCTATCAGCACGAGTCTTCTGACAGCGCCTACCATTTCACCAAGGCGGCTCTGGAGAAGGGCCACGAAGTACTACGCGTGTTCTTCTATCAGGACGGTGTGATCAACTCCACCAAGCTGATGGAGCCTCAGGCGGACGACCGCCATATCCAGCGGCAATGGTCGGAGCTGCAGGAGAAGTATGATCTTGACTACGTAGTATGTGTGGCTGCGGCCAAGCGCCGTGGCATCAATGATGACGTGATCGGCCCCGGTTTCAAGATCGGTGGCCTCGGCATGCTTACCGAGGTGGCTATCGAGGCCGACCGGGTCGTACAATTCGGAGCCTAAGGAAAGGGGTGACCGGACGATGGGTGAAGAAGAAAAAGGTGAAAAACTAATGATCGTTTTCCGCAAGGCTCCGTACGGGTCGATTTACTCGTTCGAAGGCCTGGAGAACGTGCTTATCATGGGGGCCTACGATCAGGACATCAGCGTCCTGTTCATCGATGACGGCATCTATGCCATCAAGGATGGCATGGAAACGGAAGCTGTCGGTATCAAGAACTTCTCGCCGACCTTCCGCGCCATCGAGGCCTACGATATCGAAAAGCTGTATATCGACAAGGATTCCCTGGAGTCGCGGGGCCTCACTGTCGACGACCTGGTCATCCAGCCCAAGGTCATCGACGCTGAAGAGGTTGAGTCGCTGATGGAGGACCAGAAGAACTTCTTCATGTTCTAGTCCCGCACGCCTGCGCCGGATCGCGCGGGCCCTAGTCGACGGTAAAGGAGGAATATGCTTCATCTTGTGAATAAATCGCCATACGCGTCCAGCTGCATGGACAGCGTGGAAAAATATGCCCATAAGGGTTCGCCCATCCTTCTGTTCGAGGACGGCGTCTACGCCGCCATGGCGGGCGCGGCGTTCGAAAGCCGGATCAAGGAGATCATGGGGGACCACGAGGTCTATGTGCTCAAGGAGGACCTGGCAGCCAGGGGTATCGCCGACCGGATGGTCGAAGGCGTCAAGGAGATCGATTACGCCGGTTTCGTGGATCTGGCGGAACAGAACAAGACTGCTTCCTGGTCCTAGGATTGTCATCCCGGGCGAAGCGAGGCCCTGCTTTTCAACCGGACGCCCCTGTGGGGCGTCCGGTCTTTTAATCGGAGGGTCAGGCCGGACTCAACTTCCGTACAGGCTCCGCCGCAGTTGCCTGAGCAATATAGCGTCGGCGATCCCGGCTATCTGCCGGTACCGCCCGCCGCAGCGCCGGTCGCTGGAGAAAAGCTCATTCCTCAGTTCCTGAATGTGGGGATCGTCACACCTAAGCGGGCCCAGGGGGCCACGGGTCATGGCCAGCCGTTCCAGCATGAGCAGCCGCTGGGCGACGGAGTAAAAATCGCGAACCAGCCCGGCCAGCTGACGTATGCTGAGGTTCGATTCCCGGTCGAGCCCTCCCGCGAACTCCGCATGGCTGGCGATCTCCTTGAGCAAGGCGTCCAGGGTGGAATATTCGATACCCCGGACCCCGCGGCGCCATTGCAGCAACCAGTCCCGGCGCCGGTACCAGAGCAGGTTCTCCCTTCCGAAACGGTCGAAGCGCAGGGCCTCAGACGCCAGCGCCGCCGCCAGCGCCACTGCCTCGGCATCCCGCTCCACCGCCGGCGGCTCCGGCAGTAGATGGCCGCTGTTTTTACCGCCGTCACCGTCCTCCCTGCCGCCTGCCATATAAGCCAACAGGTTCATCAGTACGCGCCGGCCCGGCATGTCACCCGGTGTCTCGAAATGGATATATGACAGCAGCACCTTGCCCGCTCCATAGCGGGATTCGATCAGCGCTGGCTCGCCCCTGACCCGGCCCGGGTCCAGGTTGATGCCGTAACTCTCCTCCCATGCCTGCCAGTCGGTGCCGTTCCGCACGGGCAGGTCGGTGACGAAGGCGTCCGGCCCCGGATCGCCATATTCGGCCAGGACCTGGATGGAGTCGCCGCCGGGCAGGGAGAACTGGCCGGGCCACCAGGCGTGAAAGGCCTGGCCGTCTTCGATCCCCGACCAGACGGGGTGGTCGCCGCCGCGCGGGTGCAGCCGGATGGTGCCGCTGAAGCTGGGCAGGCGCTTGCCGGTGGGAAGCCGCCGGACCGGGAGCAGACCCAGCCCGCTGTCGTGGGTAAGAGCCAGGCCGGCGCCGCCGCAGAACCCCAGGTAACCGCCGCCGCCCTCCACGAAGATCCGTATGGCCTCGGCGCCGTCCTCTCCCAGGGCCGCCATCTTGTCACTTGCCCAGCCGCCGGGGACGAACAGAAGGTCACATCCCTTCAGCAGTCCCGCGCGTATGTCATCGGCGGTGAACAGGTCGAAATCGACGCCTTCAGCGCGGAAAGCCCGGAAAGCGATCAGCCCCCAGAGATAGGACTGGTCCCAGAACACGGCTACTTTTGCGGTGTTTTTCTCCATGATGATGATTATATAGCACGTTCTCCCGGCGGGGGCGCCTACCGGACGCTCCCGGTCTTGCAGGTAAATCGGCTGCGACAGTGAAAAAATAATGATTCAGACACAAGGAGATGAACATGTTCAATACCGGGCGGCAAAGGAGCAGGAGATGACCCTGAAAGCATTGTTTCTCAACTGCACCCTCAAGCGGTCCCCCCGCGTTTCCAACACCAGGGCCCTGATAGACAAGGTAGTCGCCATCATGGAGCCGCTGGGGGTGGAGACCGAAGTGGTGCGGGTGGTGGACTACCAGGTGGCTTTCGGCGTATCCATTGATGAAGGTAACGGCGACCAGTGGCCGGAGATCTATGGGAAGGTCAAAGCCGCGGATATCATCGTCATCGGCACGCCCATCTGGTTCGGCGTGCGCTCCTCGGTGGCCCAGCTGGTGATGGAGCGCCTGGACGGCTCCTACGCCGAGGGAGATCCGGAGACCGGTCAGTATCCCCTGTACGGCAAGGTGGCGGGAGTGATCGTCACCGGTAACGAGGATGGCGCCCACGACGCCGCCGCCACTACGCTGTTCAACATGTCCCACCTGGGCTGTACCGTGCCGCCCAACTGCGACTGTTACTGGGTGGGTGACGCCGGCCCCGGCCCCAGCTACATAGAGGCCGGCGGGGAGAAGCATATGTACACCGACAAGACGGCCCGCTTCCTCGCCCATAACGTAGTGTTCTTCGCGCGGCTGCTTAAGGATAACCC
>CAJVWY010000084.1 GCA_913009925.1 uncultured bacterium | reverse complement strand
GATGATGTTGATTTTTTTTTTTCAAGCAGAAGACGGCATACGAGATAAAGGAATGTGACTGGAGTTCAGACGTGTGCTCTTCCGATCTTACCGGTAGACCTCGGCGGTGACGTAACCCACACCCGTAAGCCCGATGGCCCTGGCTCCTGCCGCGGACAGATCCAGGAACCGGTTGCCTATATAGGGGCCACGGTCGTTAATCCTCACGAATACGGAGCGTCCGTTGTAGGTCACCTTAAGCCAGGTGTTGAAGGGCAGCGTCTTGTGAGCGGCCGTATAGGCGAACATGTCGTAAACCTCACCGTTGGCGGTGTTGTTTCCATGGAAGCCGGGCCCGTACCAGCTGGATACGCCGCTGAACACGACCCCTGAGGGTTCCAGGCCCGCCGGCGGTCCGTCTCCGGCGATAAGGACGGAGGGGCTGGTGAGGCTGTCGTAGAGGCTTGCGTAGCCGCCGGATGCTGATGAGGACCTGGCGGCGACAGCCTCCATCTCGCGCGCCTCCGCCTGGGCCAGTTCTTCCAGGTGACGGTCTATGGACTGCTGCCCGGTCTGTATCTGGTCCTCCAGGTCTCTCTGCTGCTGCTTCAGCGTTTCCAGCCCCACGGCCTGAGCCTGTTTCAGCTCATCCACCCGGTCATGGAGCATTCTTACCTGCTCTTCTTCGTATTTCACCCTCTTTACCAGTTTTATATCGTTCTCAGATATATTCGCCAGGTAAGAGATACGCGTGCCGGCATCAGCGAAGCTGTCGCTGGAAAGGGCGACCTCCAGGAACTCGTTGCTGCCCAGCTTGTATATCGCCGCTATCCGTTGCTCATAAAGAGTAAGGGTGGCGTTATACCGATCCTCGCTGTCTCTCAGCTGCATCCTGGCATCAGCCAGCTCGTCTCTTCGATGGTCCAGGTACTGTTCCCTGGCGGCTATCTCCAGTTGGAGCACGGCCAGGTCCGAACGCGCCTGCTCGATGTTTACCTGCTGGTCAGCGATGCCGGAGGCGATGTCAGCCGCAGTTTGGTCACCGGCATACGCAGTGGCTGAAGCCAGGAGACTGGCAGCCGCCAGTACGGTAATCACAGTTATGAACAATGTCCGTTTCAATGGAAACATAAACTCACAGTGCGTTGTATCGACACAGACAGGGCAGAGTTTAGTGGAAAACGGGTTAAAGGGCGAACCGGGGAGGAGTGGAGATAAGGAAAATAATACTATGGTTACATAACATATATTACCGTGCGTAGATGGGGGAGTTTGGGCCAGGCCGTTTCCGTTCACCCGTCCGAAAGCGTAGAAACTATATGAAAGGAAGAGTGTATATACTGTGCAATGATAAAAAATATGGAATTTACCGGAAAAATACAGGAATCGATACCGGCAATGGCGGTGAAAGTGGCCGTATCCCGGCTTATAGGAGCCGCGAGCGGACGTGCCGGGCATAGCGGAACCTCGCTCCCGGGAAAGGTCGTGCTAACTGCTGACAAACGCATAATCGGGCGCATAAGCAGAAAATACCGTGAAGGAACGGTGATAGTGTCCGCCACCAACGGTAAAACAACCACCAGCGCCATGATAGCTTCCATATTGAAGAAGAAGGGGTTAAAAGTATCCAGGAACCGGGAAGGGGCGAACCTCAAGGCAGGAGTGGCATCTGCCGTACTCGCAGATGTCTCCATGACCGGCAGGCCCGGGTCCGAGATAGGCCTTTTCGAGGTAGACGAAGCGGCGCTGCCCGGGGTGGCCTGGCAGTGTTCTCCCAGGATAATGCTGCTCATGAACCTCTTTCGAGATCAGCTGGACCGCTACGGCGAGCTGGAACATATCGCCGGACTCTGGAGGGCGGCACTAAGGTCTTTGCCGGAGGAGACGATTACGGTGCTTAACGCCGACGACCCCATGGTCGCCGGTATGGCATCGGTAAGACCGGAGCGGACCATCTTTTACGGAATCGAGGACGCCGGCGCCGGCGGTGGGAAGATGCAGCACGCTTCGGATTCCAAGTACTGCAGTGAGTGCGGCGCTGCTCTCCGGTACGAAGCCGTGTTCGTGGGGCACCTGGGAATGTACCATTGCGGCTCATGCGGCAACGCCCGCCCCTCCCCCACCGTGCAGGCGCGTGATGTACGCCTGGGCGGCATGGCGGGCTCCAGATTCACCCTGGTGGCCCCCGAGGGCCGTATGGAGATGGAAATTAAGCTGCCCGGCCTTTACAACGTGTATAACGCCTTGGCGGCGGCGGCGGCATGTATGGCGCTGGGGATGGATCTCCGGACCGTAAGCGAGGGCCTGGCCGACTTCTCCGCCGCTTTTGGGCGGGTGGAGAAGCTTTCCATAGAAGGAAAAGCGGTCATGCTCCTGCTGGTGAAGAACCCGGTGGGATTCAATGAGGTGGTAAGGACCTTGATGATCGAACCAGGCCGCAAGACATTGCTGCTGCCGCTGAACGACCGTACCGCCGACGGGCGCGACATATCCTGGATATGGGACGTTGACATGGAGGTGCTGGCGCCGGCGGTAGCCGCGGCAGTCACCAGCGGCACGCGGGCCTGGGAGATGGCCATGAGGTTGAAATACGCCGGGGTCGGGCCGGAGAGGATCGAAGCGGTGACCGACCTGAGGAGCGCCCTGGAGCGGGCTCTGGAGCTGACCGGAACGGGAGAGACGCTGTATGTGCTGCCCACTTACACCGCCATGCTGGCGCTCAGACAGGAGATACACCGGCATTTCAGTACAGACAGGGAACTGGGAGACCTGGTATGGAAGTGAAGCTGAGAATCGCCCATCTATATCCTGACCTGCTCAACATCTACGCCGACCGGGGCAACATAATCGCTCTCCGGCGCCGATGCCAGTGGCGCGGTATCGGTGTAGTACTGGACGGGTTTACCTTGGGCGAGGAGCCCGCCTGGATGGATTATGACTTCTTTTACCTGAGCGGCGGGCAGGACCGGGAGCAGAACCTGGTCTGCGGTGACCTTCAGCAGAAGGGGGCGGGCCTGGAAGAGGCCGTGGAGAGTGGAGCGGTGCTGCTCTCCATCTGCGGGGGCTACCAGTTACTGGGCGAATACTACCGGGCGGCGGACGGCGGGACCATGGAGGGTGTGGGCCTGTTTCAGGCTCATACCATAGCCGGCCGTGACCGGTGCATAGGCAATGTCGTCATAGAGACTACGGTTACCGGCAGTCCTCTCAAGCTGGCAGGATTCGAAAACCATGCGGGACGTACATGGCTGGATGAAGGGCAGGAGCCGCTGGGGCGGGTGATAAACGGACATGGCAATAATGACCAGGACGGCGGCGAGGGCATCGTCTACAGGAACGCCATCGGCACCTACCTGCACGGCCCCCTGCTCCCCAAGAACACCGCTTTCACCGATCACCTGTTGCGCCTGGCCCTGGAGCACCGTTACGGCGAAGGGGTGGAACTGGCGCCGCTGGACGATTCGCTGGAGGAGGCGGCGCGCCAGGCAGCTCTCAGGCTGGGCGGGTAACGGGGCATCCAGGAGGCACCGGCTCAGTCCAGATCCTTCAGAAGCCTGATAACCTCCTGTGCCGCCGCGCCCAGCTCGAACTGGCACTCCTCCCCTCCGCGCCGGAGCTGTATCTCCGCCGTACCGCTGGCGGCGGCACGCTTGCCGATGGTGACTCTTACGGGACAGCCGAGCAGTTCGGCGTCTGCGAACTTGGCGCCGGGACTGATGTCCCGCTCGTCATAGAGAACCTCCAGGCCGGCGGCCATCATATCCGCGTTGAGCTTCTCCGCCATGGCCGCCTGCTGGCTGTCGGACGGCTGCACCAGCACCAGGTGCACCTGGAAAGGCGCTATGGAAACCGGCCAGACGATGCCTTTCTCATCGGCCGACTGTTCGATGGCGGCGGCGGCGACGCGGGCCGGCCCGATGCCGTAGCTACCCATGATGATCGGCTGCTCCCTGCCGTTACGGTCCAGGTAAGTCGCCCCCAGTGGTTCGCTGTACTTGGTGCCCAGCTTGAAGATGTTGCCCACCTCGATGACCCGTTCTGTCCGAAGAGGGGCGCCGCAGTGGACGCACGTCTCGCCGTCTTTCACCCGTCGCAGATCATGGTATTCAGTCTGGAAGTCCTGGCCCGGGACCACACCCTTGATATGATACCCGTCGCGGTTGGCGCCGGCGGTGAAGACCCCTCCTTCCAGCGACTGGTCAGCGGTTTTCCTTATCTCCAGGCCCAGGGGTCCGATGAAGCCGGCGCCGGCTCCCGTGTATTTCCTGATCTCCTCCTCGTCGGCCGGGCGGAAATCCCCCACCTGGTGGGCCAGCTTGGTCTCCTGCAGTTGCTGGTCGCCGCGGACCATCACCAGCACGGGCTCATCGCCGGCCATCACCAGCAGAGACTTGATCAGCAGCGCCGGGTCGATGCCCAGGAAGCTGCTGACCTGTTCGATGGTCCGCGCTTCCGGGGTCGCCACTTCCTCCCTGCCAGGCCGGGGATACTCGGGGAAATCGGGTTGGGAACGGGCCAGTTCCAGGTTGGCGGCATAGCCGCAGTTGCACAGGGCCACCTCGTCCTCTCCGGCCGGGCTGGGAGCCATGTATTCGTGGGCGGCCGCGCCGCCCATCATGCCGGGATCGCTCTCCACCATGTAAAACCGGATGCCGGCGCGGGTGAAGATGCGGTTGTAGGCCTCTACATGGAGCTGGTAGCTCTTCTCCAGGGCCTCCTGGTCGACGTCGAAGCTGTAGGAGTCCTTCATGATGAATTCGCGGGTCCTCAGTATGCCGCTCTTGGGTCGCGCTTCGTCGCGGAGCTTGGTCTGTATCTGATACCAGACCTGGGGAAGATCCCGATAGGAGCGCAGTTCGCGCGAAGCCAGCCAGGTGACTATCTCCTCGTGAGTCATGCCCAGGACCATATCCCTCCCCCCCCGGTCCTTGAGACGGAACATCTCCGCGCCTATCCGTTCATAACGTCCGGTCTGCTGCCAGATCTCCGCCGGATGCATTATGGGCATCGATATCTCCTGGGCGCCGATAGCGTTCATCTCCTCGCGGATGATGGTGTTTATCCGATTCAGCACTCTCAGGCCCAGGGGCAGGTAGATGTAGAGGCCGGCAGCCAGCTGACGGACCAGGCCGGCCCTGACCGAGAGCTTGTGGCTTATCGCCTCCGCCTCGGCCGGATCCTCCTTGAGCGTGGGAAAGAACAGTCTCGAAGCCCTCACGTCGCCGCCTCCTTGTTGTTTTTCTCGATCTCCTCGAACAGCGCGTCCACCAGCTTGTCGGCCGGCACCTTCCTGAGCGGCTCACCGTGGGCGAAGATGAGACCTTCGCCTTTGCCGCCGGCGATACCGTAATCGGCGCGCCGGGCCTCGCCGGGGCCGTTGACCACGCAGCCCATGATCGCCACCTGGAAACTGGACCGGCGGCCTTCAAGCCGGCGTTCTACCTCCAGGGCCAGCGCTTCGATGTCGATCTCGGTACGGCCGCAGGTGGGACAGGATATCAGGCTGGGGCCGCGTTCCCGTAGCCCCAGGGACTGCAGTATCTCGTAGGCTGCCCGCACTTCCTCCACCGGGTCACCGGTGAGCGAGACGCGGATGGTGTCCCCCACTCCCTGCGCCAGCAGCGCGCCGATACCCACGGCGCTCTTGATGCCCCCGGCCCATCTGGTCCCCGCTTCGGT
>CAJVWY010000083.1 GCA_913009925.1 uncultured bacterium | reverse complement strand
ATGACGCTTCGCTCAACTTCGAGCCGGAGACGTCCAGGGCGCTGGGGTTCGGTTTTCGCACCGGCTTCCTGGGGCTGCTGCATATGGATATCGTACGGGAGCGCCTGGAGCGGGAGTACGGCCTGGATCTGCTGGCCACCGTACCCAATGTGGAGTACCGCATCACCCGCACCGATGGCTCGGAGGTCACGGTGCGCAGCCCGGCGGACATGCCTGACCCCGGAGAGATAGAACTTGTGCGTGAGCCCTATGTGCGGGCCTCCATCCTGCTGCCGGGAGATTTCGTGGGCGCAGTGATGGAAGTGTGCCAGGAGCGGCGGGGCGAGTTCGATGATATGCAGTATCTGTCGTCCAACCGGGTGCAGCTGCATTACCTGCTGCCGCTGTCGGAGATAGTGCTGGAATTCTTCGATATGCTCAAATCCCGTACCAGGGGTTACGCCTCGCTGGACTACGAGATGTCCGGTTACCGGGAGAGCGACCTCATCAAGCTGGATATCCTCATAGCCGGCGAGCCGGTGGATGCCCTGTCTCTCATCGTCCATCGCGACAAGGCTTATTACCGGGGCAAGGGAATGGTGGAGCGCCTCAAGAAGGAGATCCCCCGCCAGCTGTTCGAGGTTGCGATTCAAGCGGCCATCGGCAAGAAGGTGGTGGCACGGGAAACCATCCCCGCCAAGCGTAAAGACGTGCTGGCCAAATGTTACGGCGGTGATATCACCAGGAAGCGCAAGCTCATCGAGAGGCAAAAGGAAGGCAAGAAACGGATGAAGCAGGTCGGCAGTGTCGAGATCCCTCAGAAGGCCTTCCTGGCGGTGCTGGATATCGACAAGAAATAGGGAAAGGAAAAAGCCCCAGGCTAGCCGGCACTGGGGCTTTCCACTAGGGGGGGTGGGGGGTTGAAAGGTTTGGGCACCTTTCTTCCTAAGCGAACGATACCATACCCCGTAAGGTATCGTCAATAGGTAGGGGTATTGATATTTTTAATAGCTATATCTGTATTTGCTAATCATTGGTTGGAAAGATAAACTACCTGCGCAGGGAGGATATTCGGAAATTGGACATCGGCTTCGGCAAGACCCGAATTATACTGTATGGCGTGGCGGGAATCGCCATGGGCATACTCATAATAGGCACCCATGGACTGCTGGAGGTCCTGGGTGTCGCTTATCATAATGTCCTGATCTCCTTTTTCATCCCCGTGCTGGTGGTCGCCATGATACTGCTGGCCAGGCGCGAGAACGCCCTGTTTAGCTGGGGAAGCAGTCTGGATGATGCTCGCAACCGGGTGAACCAGCTGATGCTCACGGTCACACAGAAGAAACGATGGAGCCTCATGCTGGAAGAGGCCGTCCTGCCCACCTGCTGGCGCAAGATGGGCTGCGACAATGAGGAGTGTCCGGTATTCGGCGTGGAGAACGCCCGCTGCTGGCTGATAGCGGGCACGTTCTGCCGCGGTTCGGTCCAGGGTAAATTCGCCAAAAAACTTCAGGACTGCCGCCTGTGCGATATCTACAGGGAAGCGACGGCTAATCCGGTCAAGGAGATAACCGAGAACTTCTACATCATGAGCCATCTGCTGGGTGAGAGGGAGGAGGAACTGGAGAAGGCCTACGCGTCCTCACAGGCGCGCAGCGAGAAACTGGCCGGGCTGGTGACCCTATCCGAGGCGGCCGTGTCATCCATCCATCTGGGCGAATTGCTGCAGAACCTGCTGGAGTCGGTGGCCTCGTTCGCCGGCGCCGACCTGGGGCTGGTATCTTTGCCCGACAGGGCCGGCGAAAAACTTGTGGTGCGTACCTCTTACGGCCTGGAGAAGGATGCGGCTGAGGCGATGACCGTCCGCATGGGAGAAGGGATTATCGGACAGGCATACGCCGCCAATATGATCGTCGTCGCCGAGGATATATCCACCGACACCCGTATAACCGGTTCATACTTGCAGAAACAGGGGGCCAAGACGCTCATCTGCATCCCCCTGCGCGGCCTGGAGCGGCCGTTGGGTATGTTGACGCTGGCAACCCTGGTATCCCATAAATACACGGAGGAGGAAAAGAATACCCTGTGCATCGCGGCCAACCGCATCGCCGCCACAGTGGAGAACGCGCAGCTGGTGAGCGAGCTCGACCGCGACCGGGAGCAGGTGGAGCTGATCACGGAGCTGGCCGAGGATATCGATGCCCGTGGCGGTATCGTCAGCGTCTACACCTCCTTCGTCAAACTGGCTGAAAAGATATTGGACTTCGACCGCGCCAGTCTGGCGATCTGGCATCCGGAATCGGAGGAGTTCGAGATCGTCGCCATGGAGACCAGCGCTCCCAGGACATGGCTCACCAGCGGCCTGAGGCTGCCCAAGCATGCCCTTCCCTTCGGCAAGGTCATCGATGAACGGCGCTGCTGTCTGCGTCAGGAGATAACGGGCAAGGACTACCCGGCGGACAAGCTGCTGGTGGAAGAGGGTATCTGCTCCTCAGCCATCTTTCCCCTGATCTCCAAAGGTGAGGTACTGGGAACCCTCAACCTGGGAAGCCGGAACAAGGACGCTTTCTCTCCAGAGGACGCCGACATGCTCAAGCCATTGATAAAACAGCTGGGGGTGATGCTGGACAGCGCCCGCCTGCTGCAGGAGGCGAGAAGCGGTGCGCTCAGGGATGGCCCCAGCGGCCTGTACAACCACCGTTTCCTGTACGAGGCTACGGTTAGGGAGGTGGCCAGGAGCGAGCGTTTCCAGCGTCCGGTCTCCATCCTCATACTCGACATCGAAGGGTTCGACCGCCTGCGCGGGAGCCGCACAGACGGCGGTGTTGATAATGGCATCAGGATGGTCTCCCGCGAGCTCAAGGCAGCAGTCAGGAGCATCGACATGGTCGCGCGCTACAGCGCCGTGGAGTTCGCCGTACTCATGCCCGAGATGGAGGCCGATGGCCACGGAGATGATATGGATGCCAAACGGTTGGCCCAAAGGATACGCGACCTGCTGGGGAAAGCACTGCCGGCCGGAGAAGACGGGTCGTCTGCCGTCGACGTTCGTATGGGGATGGCCGAATATCCCTCCCATGCGGTCGATGCCGCCTCTCTGCTGGAGAAGGCGGAAGGCGCCCTGCGTGAGGCGCGCCTGGGAGGGGACAAGGTGGTCATCGCCACCGGGGCCGCTCCGGCCTGATTCTTTATGCTAGACTCTAAGGCCTGATGAAGATCTTTGTTGGTATCTGCGGGGCCAGCGGCACCATATACGGGGGCCGCCTCCTACGGGCCCTGGAGGGCCTGGGACATGAAGTGACCACCTGTTTCTCCGACGGAGCCATCGAGGTGATACGTGCCGAGGAGGATGACGGCGGCGCTTCGCCGTCGCGGCAGGAGGTGGTCGCGCACTTTGCTGAGCGCTACGGCCTCTCACACTCGCTGGAGAATCTGGCGGCGCCGCAGGAGATGGGCAATGAACTGGCCAGCGGCAGCTCTCTGGCGGAGGCTGCTATCGTCTGCCCCTGTTCTATGTCATCACTGGCTTGCATAGCCTCCGGCGTCACCCGCAACCTCATTCACCGGGTTGCCGACGTCATGCTCAAGGAATCGAGGACACTGGCGCTGGTGCCGCGTGAGACTCCGCTCAGCGACATCCATCTGCGCAATATGTTGAGGGTCCGGCGGGCCGGAGCTCTGTTGGTGCCGGCCATGCCGGCCTACTATCACCGGCCGGAGACCATCGATGATCTGGCTGACTTCGTGGCGGGCAAGGTGCTTGACGCCGCAGGCATCCGTCATGAACTGTTCCGCCGCTGGCAGGGGGAAGGATGAACACCGGCGCCAGGCAACCGAGCCTGGCTGACCCCGAGCCGGGGCGGGTGCGCAATATGTTCGGCGGCATCGCCCGCCGGTATGACCTTATGAACAGCTTCATGACCGTGGGCATGCATCACCAGTGGCGGCGGCTGGGCGTGGAAGCGGCCGGAGTCGGCGAGGGAGACAAGGCTCTCGATGTCTGTTGCGGCACCGGCGATTTCGCCCTGGCCCTCTACGGAAAGACCGGGGCCACGGGTTCGGTGACCGGGATCGATTTCAGCCAGCGCATGCTGGCTGTGGCGCGGGAAAAGGCACAGAGGAAGGGAGCGCCTATCGATTTCCGATGGGGCGACGCCACGCAGCTGGAGTTCGCTGATGGCGGTTTCGATGCCGTGACCGTGGGTTTTGGCGTTCGCAACATCCCCGACCTGGACCGGGTGTTCGCCGAGATGGCGCGGGTCACCCGTCCCGGCGGGAAGGTGGTGTGCCTGGAGATAACCCAGCCGACGCGCCAGCCTTTCAGCGGCTTCTTCAGTATCTGGTTCGACCGCATGGTGCCGGCGCTGGGCCGGCTGATCTCCCGTGACGCTACCGCCTACTCCTACCTCCCCGCCTCGGTGAGGCGGTTCCCGCCGGCGCCCCGGCTGACCCGGGTGATGGAGGGAGCCGGTTTGAGCAACGTATCTTACCGTTTGCTGGCGGGCAGCATCATCGCCTTGCACTGGGGCACCGCATGAGCGCTTCCGGGCAGAAGGCCGGCGCTACGGACGGGGTCAAGGGGAGCGCGCTCGACCTGTTCAGGTCGCGTTACTTGCACCGGTTCGCGCCATATCTTGCTGAATGCGAGCGCCGCATGGCCGGGATAACGGGACAACCCGGCGGCAGCCTGGAGAGCTCCTCCACCATGACCCTGGCCGCCGGAGGCAAGCGCTTGCGTCCCCTGCTGGTCTTCCTGTCCGCCCGCAAGGGGTACGAGCCGGGCGAGGACCATTATGTCGCCGCGGTAGCGGTGGAGATGGTCCATATGGCAACTCTGGTACACGACGATGTACTGGACGGCGCCGAACTGCGGCGGGGGGAGCCCACCGTGGTTTCACGGTACGGTCCGGGCGTGAGCATAGCCGCCGGTGATTACCTGTTTTCCTCCGCCTTCGATGTGCTTTCCGCCACCGGTTCAGCCCGCTCCGTTTCCCTGCTGGCATCCACCAGCCTGGATCTGAGCCGCGGTGAGCTGATGCAGATGGCCGCCGCCGGCGATTTTTCCCTTACCCGGCAGGACTATGAGGAGCGGTGCCGCCTGAAGACATCCAGTCTGTTCGCCACATCCTGTCGGCTGGGAGCCCTGTTGTCCGGCTGTGGAGACGAGGTAGTGGAGGCTATGGGCCGCTTCGGCAGCTGTATCGGGCTGGCGTTTCAGATATCTGATGATATCCTTGATTTTTCAGGAGACGGAGAACTCACCGGAAAGCTCTCCGGCGTCGACCTGCGGGACGGCACGGTCACACTTCCCCTGATTCTGGCCATGGAGCAGGATAGGGGGCTGGCGCCGCTGCTGGCCGGGGACCTGGATGAGGCACGGATCACGGAAATCTGTCGACGCGTGCGACTGAGCGGTGGCCTGGAGTCGGCGCGGCGCCAGGCGGAAGGGTACGTGGAACAGGCCGCCAGGGCGCTTTCCCTGGTTGAAGGGGTTATCGATACGGAGCCGCTGGAACTGATCGCCGCGGCGACGGTGGACAGGAGTACATGATGGGCGCGGCGGCGGAGCCAAGATTATAGCGACTGGGAGGTCAAATGATTAGCGTAATGGTCATCGGGGCATTGGGGCGCATGGGCCGTACCGTCTGTGATGCGGTGGCGGCCGATAGCGGTCTGTCGCT
>CAJVWY010000082.1 GCA_913009925.1 uncultured bacterium | reverse complement strand
AGGCCGGGTCGGGGACCCTGCCCACCGCCTCCCCCGGCAGGTCGAGGCCGGTTACCTTGCCCAGCCCGAACATCTGCGCCCAGCGTTGTATCCCCAGGTTGTCCGCCTGGTAGAAGCGATAGCCGACATTATAGAAATATATATCGCAGGATACGGTGATCGCCCGCTTGAGGTCCACGTCACCATGGGTGCCCCAGCACTTGAACGGCTGTGACAATACATCCCAGACGCCGTTACAGATGAATCTGTTGAGCGGTGAGATTATGCCTTCCTCCAGGCCGGCGATGGCCGTTATCGACTTGAACGTGGAGGCGGGCGGATACTGCCCGGCGATGGCCCGATTGAGCAGGGGGTCGTTGGCCCCCTCGGCGTTCAGCGACTGGTAATCGCTGTCGCTCATTCCGCCTACCCAGAGTTCCGGGTCAAAGGAGGGGTAACTGGCCATGGCGAATATCTCGCCGTCATCGGGGCTCATTACCACGACGGCGCCACCGTTGGCGGCCAGGTATCCCTTGCCGTGAGCCAGGTCTATACCGTAGGCCAGCGCGTCTTCGGTCGCCTTCTGCAGCTCGCTGTCTACGGTGAGGACTACGTTGTTGCCCGGCTGGGACTGGATGCTCCGGAGTTCGCGCTTGGGCCTGCCATCCGCGTCCACCTCCACCTCCAGGCTGCCGTCCGTGCCGCGGAGATAACGGTCGAACTGGTATTCAACCCCGTCCTTGCCTATCTCGTCACCCAGGCTGTAATCGGCGTATTGAGGTTCCTTGAGCTCGTTTTCGTCTATCTCCCCCACGTGCCCCAGCAGGTGGGCGGCGGTAGAGCCCTCGGGGTAGTCTCTCAGTGGAAACTTCTTGATGTCCACTCCGGGAAAGTACAGCGGCATGAGCTCTATCAGGTAACTTTTCTGTTCAGGCGTGATATTTTTCTTGATTATCACGGAGCGGTAGGTGTCCTCCTGGTGCAGGGCGAGCTGCTGCTTTATCTGCTCCACGGGCATACCGATAGCCTGGCCCAGTTCGGTCAGCTCCATCTCCGGATCTTCCAGCGCCGCCGGGAACACCGTGACCGCCAGCCCGGCGCGGTTCTCCACCAGCGGGTTCATATTGCGGTCGTAAATGATGCCACGGGGAGCTTCCTCGCGTATCTGGCGGATGCGGTTATTCTCCGCCATGGCGATATAGTCATCGCCGGATATGACCTGCAGGAACCAGATACGGAATATAAGCATAGCGAACAGCAGCACCGCCACGCCTCCCAGCACACCGGCACGGAAGACCAGTGACGGCAGCTTGCGCTCGTTCTGACGACTGCGTTTACGGCTCGACAGAAAAGGCACGCTGTTTCTCACCACCCATCCACCAGCGGCAGGCGACGAACACGGGCGCCGCCAGCAGAGAGTTCAGCACCGCCGTAGGCAGAACGACCCGTAGCAGGATAAAACCAACCGAAGCTTCCACACCCAGCAGGAACATTATCACCGCGTTGAGCATCTGCACCACCAGCGTCACGGTAAACACCGTGAGCAACGGCGGCAGCCAGGAATCCGGGTCCACCCCCTCGGCGTAACGGCCGCTGTAATAACCGGCGAGCGTATACAGAAATGAGGAGATGCCCATGATCTGGACCAGGGCGATATCCACGAGCAGCCCCACGAAAAAACCGACGGCGGCGCCCCACAGAGGGCCGCGCATCATGGCGATGGCGACGACGACGATGAGGACGATATCCGGCCGCGCCCCCAGCACGTTGACGTATGGCGCCAGGGTCGCCTGCA
The DNA here is from genome assembly GCA_913009925.1 of uncultured bacterium. Taxonomy (GTDB): domain Bacteria; phylum Actinomycetota; class Thermoleophilia; order BMS3ABIN01; family BMS3ABIN01; genus BMS3ABIN01. The sequence goes on along the minus strand of CAJVWY010000082.1, from coordinate 3,996 downwards.
CCACCACCGCCAATACCAGCAGTACGAAAACCTTGAGCATGTACAGAGGGTTCTCCTGCACAGCCGGTACGTGGGAACGGCGATGCCCTTTGAGCATACCGGCACGCTTCCTGCCCGCTTCCACCATCATCCGCCGTTACCCCCTTCCACCAGAGGCACCTGATCCGCGCCCGGCGGCGGAATGAGCACCAGTACCTCTTCCAGCTTGTTGAAATCGACGAAAGGCGTGATGGAGATCCGTTTGAAATACTCTATCTCCCGGTCGGAGACCTCGTTGATGACGCCAATGGGTATACCCTTGACGAACAGCCGCCCGGTGCCGGACGTGACTACCACATCTTTCGCCTCGGCCTTGGCGTCCTTATCGACAAAATCCATCTCCAGCAGGCCGTTAATACCACCGATGACCGTTCCCGCGGCCTCTCCCGGCTGCAGTTTGGCTTCGACGCGGCTGGTATGATCGATGATGAGCAGCACCTGCGCCGAGTTTGTGGCTACGGCGGAGACCTGCCCCACCAGGCCCTGCCCGTTGACCACCGTCTGCCCCAGGCCCACCCCGTCATCGCTGCCACTGTTGATGGTAACGGTAGCGTTCCAGGCGGACGACGCCCGCCCGACAACCCGCGCCGGCACCCTGGTGTAATCGCTGGGGAACGATGGCTGGTTGATAAAGTTCAGCATCTGCCGCAGATGCTGATTCTCCGCCTCCACCTCGCGCAGGGATACGACCTCAGTTCGCAACTGTTCCGTCTCCTTGCGCAGGCGTTCGTTGTCACTTCGGGCGGAGAACAACTCCTCCATCCAGTCATAGGAATCCTTGAAGGGGCCGGTTACGGTGGAGATGCCCGATTCCAGGGGAGAGATGATCCTCAAACCACCACGCTGGGTGGAATGGAGGACGCCGCCTACGGGCTCGCGGAAATACCAAGTGAGCATCGCTACTGATATCAGCAGCATTACGGCTAACACCGCTTGACGTTTTACTGCAGTCTTGCGGACCAAGAGATGACCCTACTTACGCTTATCGTTGTATTCGTCGTAATATTTCTTTAGAAGCGGCGTTTTGACTTCGTATGGCGGGAGGTCTTATGCAATGCCTCGAACTCCTCCAGCGACCGTCCCGATCCCACCGCTACGCAGGTAAGGGGCGATTCGGCCATGTGGATGGGCATGCCTGTCTCCTCGCGCAGCCGTTCCGGCAGGCCCTGCAACAGCGCGCCGCCTCCCGCCAGCATGACCCCCCGGTCCATGATGTCGCTGGCCAGCTCCGGGGGTGTCTTGTCGAGAGTCGTCCTGAGCGCGTCGATTATCGCCGATACCGGTTCCGCCAATGCTTTCCGAATCTCCTCGGAAGTCAGCACCACTGTTTTTGGCAATCCGGTCACCAGGTCTCTGCCCCGGATCTCGGCCTGCTCCTCTTCAGCCAGAGCGAAGGCAGAGCCTACTTCCAGCTTAAGCTCCTCCGCCGTCTGTGTCCCTATCATCAGCTTGTATTCCTTCTTGACGTGGGCGATGATCGCTTCGTCCATCTCGTCGCCACCCACACGTATCGACTGCGAAGTCACGATGCCGCCCAGGGATATCACGGCGACCTCGCTGGTGCCGCCGCCGATATCCACTATCATATTCCCGGTGGGTTCGCTCACCGGCAGACCGGCGCCGATGGCGGCGGCCATGGGCTCTTCAATAAGGTAGCACAGGCGGGCGCCGGCCGACAGGGTCGCCTCCTCCACCGCGCGCTTCTCCACGCCGGTGACACCCGAAGGCACGCATACCACAACCCGGGGATGGGCCCAACGGTTCTGGTGGACTTTCTGGATGAAGTGCCGGAGCATCTGCTCGGTCACGTCAAAGTCGGCGATGACGCCGTCCTTCAACGGCCGGATGGCGCTGATGGACCCGGGAGTACGGCCCAGCATGCGCTTGGCCTCCGCGCCGACGGCATGGACCTCACCTGTACGCTGATCGATGGCCACTACCGACGGCTCGCTGAGCACAATGCCACGGCCGCGGACGTAAACCAGCGTATTGGCCGTACCCAGGTCAACGGCCATGTCGCGTCCGCCGAAACCGGCAAAATAGTTCAGAATCCTGATGAAAGTCTCCTTTCCAACTTAAGGCCTGCTAAAAAAATCGCGGCTACTTATGCTAACAAAAAGTGGTTTTAGAAGATAACTCTGCAGACATGTGGCTCGGGTGCTGGAATCCGTCACAAATCGCTTATTTACAGGTAAATCCAAGCTCCCGTAACGAGCACAGTATTATACATAAATATTGGGGGAAACCCAAGAGCCTGTTTTCTCCTTGCGAAAGCCTCAGGTAATGGTTTAAGGTCACCAGGTTCGGACGCCCCCTGCTTGCGGACGAGTTCGACCGCATTTTCTGTTAATATTGGGCTGCAGGATCCGGAACAGTTCTTCATGTCGTTTTTGTTGAAAATGGATACCCGATTGAAGTCAATACTGCCCGTCACGATATTGTTGCTGCTCATTTTTTCAACCGGTTGTGACCGTGAGACCGGCAACGTTGCCGATACCACCCCGAGTCCAGCGGTTGCACGATCTGTCACGGCAACCACCAATACGGACACCGGAGCCGCTTCGGGAATAAAGGTGGGCCCCAACCTCCAGAGCAGCACCGGTATACCTTCGCCAGAGGAGATAAAGATACTGATCTCCTTGCAGAGCGAGGTTCCCTACCCGGTAATAGTCCCCACATATCTGCCGGGGGCCGGATATATCCTCAACAAAGACCTTGTCGGCTCCGGCGGCCCGACACCGAGAGATCCGGTTGGCTATTACAGCTACCGCTATTATGATCCCGGCAACCCTGAACGTAAGCTGACTTTTAATCAGAACCAGGCTAACAGCAAACCTTTACAGGGTTACTTTCTCACCGATGTCGATATCAACGGCACATCTTTCCAGGTCTACTGGATCAGCGCTTCCGAGGATCTGCCGGCGGGAGGACCGGTAGGGAAGGATCGAATCAGCGACGCCATCGCCTTTGTAGTCATATGGGAAGGACAGTTCGTCGATACCACCGGCCAGAGCCGGAACCTTTTCTACAGCCTGACCTCGGGCACCACGTCCGGAAACAGCTGGAACCAGATCCGATCGTTACTGGCAAGCCTCAAGCCATTGCAGCAAGTGGGCCAGTAAGCTGGTCCAACCAGCCCCGCGAACAGAATGAATAAAATGGATGCCATCAAAACACTGTCTTTGCCAGGCAATAATATCTTTCAGTCAACGACATGGGCTGATGTTCAGGCAAACATGGACAGGAAGACCTGGCAGGTTAACAGCGGCCATGTGGAAGCATTGGTGGTCAAGCATCCATTGATGAAAAAATATCATTACCTTTACAGTCCCAGAGGCCCCTTGCTGGATGACCATGCCACACCGGAGGATTTCCAGATATTTCTCAGGAAAGTTGACGCGTTATCCAGGGGACAGAATGTGGTATTTTACCGTATCGAGCCGTACTTTACGGGCATAATCGATATAAACAGTCTTGGCTTCAACAATATCACCGATCAGGCGCTGCTTTCCCGGCAGTGTTCTCCTCCAAACACCCTGGTACTGGACCTTGAGAAGGAAGAGGAGGAACTGCTTGCGGAGATGAAATCCAAATGCCGCTACAATATTAACCTTTCCCTGCGGAAAGGGGTGACCGTAAAAGACGCCAAAGAGCCGGATGACATAAAGATATTCTATGACCTTAACCTGGAGCTGGAAAAAAGGGGCCGATACCATGGACACCAGTTTGACTATTATAATAATCTGTTCATGAGTCTTTCCGGAAGCGATAATATGAGACTGTTCATTGCCGAGCACGAAGGACAACCCCAGATCGGAAGAGCGTCGTGTAGGGAAAGAGTGTAGATCTCGGTGGTCGCCGTATCATTAAAAAAAAAAAAAGGAAAGAAGAAGAAAAAGAAAAAAAGAAGAAAAAAAAAGAAAATGGCATCTAAATGATAATGAGAACCAGGCTCAA
>CAJVWY010000081.1 GCA_913009925.1 uncultured bacterium | reverse complement strand
AGCGCTCCACCACGTCCCCCTGTTGCGAGGAGACACAGATGAACACCAGGCCCACCGGTTTATCCTCCGTGCCACCGGTGGGCCCGGCCACGCCGGTGATGCCGATACCGTAATCGGCACCGGTCTGGGACCTGACCCCCAGGGCCAACTGCTGGGCGACCGGCTCGGAAACCGCGCCGACGTTGTCAAGGACCTCCCGTCTGACTCTGAGCAGCGCCATCTTCACACGGTTGTGATAGGCGATTACCCCGCCCAAAAAGAACTGCGACGAACCGGGTACGCTGGTTATCGCCCCTCCCAGCAAGCCCCCGGTGCAGGACTCGCCCACCGCCAGCGTCCGGCCATGGCCAGCCAGCTCTTCAGCGACCACCTGTTCTATCCCGGCGCCGCTGGAGTAATAGAAATCAGCAAACAGATTCTTGAGTTCCCCGGTAATCTGCGAGGCCCGGTCCTTATCCTCTAAATTAAAGTCCAGATCCACCCGGACCTCGCGCCGGCGAGCGCAGATGCCCACCTCCGCCTCCACCCCGGCCTGACTGATGAGCTGTTGCACCGCCTCACTTATGCGCGGCTCACCCGTTCCGTAGAAGCACAGCGTCCGCCGCAGCCGGGGCCCAGCCCTCTCCAGCACCTGGCGTACGGCCGGTACGGCTACGGCGTCTTCCCACATGGCCTCCATCTCTCCGGGCACGCCGGGCAGGACGACCAGGGGGACACCGCCGGCGCTTACCACGAACCCGGGCGCTGTGCCGGCCGGTTTAATGGGCATGCTGCCCACCGGCAGCTCGGCCTGCTTGCGTTGATGGGGCTCAAGGTTGCGCGCCTCCTGCGCCTGGTTCTCTATCACGCCGGCAGCCGAACGCTCTGCTACCGCTCGTGACACCATCGCCGCCGCCTCTGGATTAACCTCAAGCTCCAGCCCCAGGGCAGCCGCCACCGCCGGCGCCGTCAGGTCGTCCCCGGTGGGCCCCAGGCCACCGGTGGCCACCACCATATCCGCCTCCAGAGAGAGCGCGTGGGTAATGGCCGCCCCGATGGCCGCCGCAGAGTCGGGTACGGTCAGGCCGGCGATAATCGCCAGGCCGACGGCATCCAGCCGCCGGGAAAGCCAACCACGGTTGGTGTCCGCCACGGTGCCCCGGCAGAGCTCGGTGCCGATACTGATCACAACAGCGTTCATTGTTGGTTGCCGGGGTCGAGATACAGCCGGGCGCGCCTGAAATAATCAATTCCGGATATAACCGTTACCAGTGTGGCGAACAGGATAAGATACAAACTTAGGGGCTGGCCCCGGAAGTAAACGAAGCCGGGAAGTATCAGGGTCACAATGGCCACGATCTGGCTGAAAGTCTTTACCTTTCCCAGGCTGCTGGCCGGAATGACCACCTTCTCTGCCGCCGCCGCCATGCGCAGTCCCGATACGGCGAACTCGCGGGCGATAATGATCATGGCGATCCAGGGCGACAGCCGGTCCAGGGCCACCAGGCACACCAGGGCTGCCGAGATGAGAAGCTTGTCGGCCAGGGGGTCCAGGAACTGGCCGAATACTGTGACCGAGTCGCGTGAACGGGCAAAGTAGCCGTCCAGGGTGTCGGTAGCGGCTGCCAGCATGAATACCCCCGCGGCCAGCCAGTCCCCCAGAAGCAGAAACCGCTCCTCCAGCAGGAAGAACATGAACACCGGGATGAGCAGGACACGGATCACGCTGAAGCTGTTGGCCAGGTTCACCGGCATCTTCCATTCTTCCCTGGAAGGCTTGGGGCCTGTAGAAGCTGCAGGAGCCATGGCTTACCCGCCCCCGGCCACGGTCAGGGGAGCTGGGCGACGCTGGTGGGGGTGACCACGTAGACTCCACCATTCAGCCGCTGTGACTGGCCGTTTACCTCGACCAGCAGCGTATTCCCTGTGTTGAGGATCAGCCTGTTCTCCGGAAGCTCCGCAGGGGCGAAAGTGAAAGTCTTGCTCTCACCCGAAGCCAGTATGTCCTCCCAGATGATCTCTCCGTCTTCATTGTTCTTGCGGATACGTACCCAGCTGTCCTCCACATCGGCCGTGATCACCAGGCTCTCCAGCTGTACCGGTTTCGTCCTGGTGGGCGTGGTTGCGGGGGTAGTCACCACCGGCGCCGCCACCGTGGTGGTCGTCTGCGCCCCTGTGGCGGTAGTGGTGATCAGGGTCGGTTTCTCGCTGGTGGAATTGCCCCAGCCCAGGTATGCCAGCACAGCGATTATCACGACCGCGAAAACGGCCACGAACAGGTAATTGGTCTGTTTTCGGGGTTTGCGCAGTGTACCCCCTTTCCCCGGCTTACGTGTCTTCCCCGTCTGCACCACCAGGTGTTCCTTGTAGTCACCGGTTCCGAAGCGGTCATTATATTCGTCCAGGATGAGCTGATAATCGATGCCCAGGTACTCGGCGTAAGTCCTGAGGAAACCCTTGACGTAAGTACCCGCCGGCAGGATATCGAAATCCTCGTTCTCCATGGCCTGGATATACTTGACGCGTATCTTGGTGTCAGCCTCCGCCTTTTGCAGCGATATATCCCGGCGCACGCGCGCATCTCTGAGGGTAGTGCCTATCTCAAACATTCAAGTCCGTCCATATCAGCGTTTTAAAGGAAAGGGATTCAGGTATAAAGACTCATGTATTTTAACAGCTAAACAGGGGCCAGAGGGAAGAGTCTACAATTTTATTTTGGTTATTGATAGTAATAGCCATGGCTGATATCATTCTGCCGAACCGACCTGGAAGGACAAATTGATTTCTTTTTGGGGAGGAAACAACTTTATAACCGGGGGTCCGCTAATAACTGGCGTGGGCGTATATCGAGAGACTGGTGTGAGTAATGCACCGGTCTTTTTCACATTTCCGGGAGTCTGTCACCACAAAACAGCGGCAAACGGAAAGGCGTCAGGCAGGGAAAAGGTGTAGGTCCGTCAAAAATATATATTAGCGACAGGGGGAAGGAGTTGCCTATGGGTGTATTCAAACGGCCGGTGTAAGTTTGGAAGAAGCTTTGATAGAGGAGAGTATTATGCACTATAACGTTAGCAGGCGCGATTTCCTGAAACTGTGCGGTGGCACCGCGGCGATGCTCGGACTCTCCCAGGCCTGGATACCACAGATAGCTAGGGCGCTGGAGCAGGCAGCAAAGCGTCCACCCGTGGTCTGGTTAAGTTTCCAGAGCTGTTCCGGCTGCTTTGAATCATTCGCCAAGGCAGACTATCCGGATGTAGCCACCATCGTTCTCGATATCATAAGCCTCAATTACCAGGAAGTCATAATGGCCGGCGCCGGCGCCCAGTCCGAAAAGAATCTGGCCGATACGGTTGCCGCCGGCGGTTATATCACCATCGTCGAGGGCGCCATAGCCACCGGTATACCCGAGGCGATGATGGTGGGAGGCAAGACCTCCGAGGAGATCCTGGGAGAGGTCACCGCCAATAGCGCCGCGACCATAGCAGTAGGTACCTGCGCCACCTATGGCGGCGTGCAGGCGATGAACCCCAACCCCACCGGTGCCAAGGGCGTAGGTGATGTGATAAACACCCCGGTCATCAACATCCCCGGCTGTCCGTCGAACCCTGACACCATGGTTTCCACCATCACTTATTACCTGTTATATAAAAAGGTCCCCAAACTGGACAGCAAGGGCAGGCCCAAGTTCGCCTTCAGCCAGAAGGTCCACGATAACTGCCAGCGACGTGCCCACTTCGACTCGGGCGAATACGTGGAGGAGTTCGGCAGTGAGGAGGCGGCCCAGAACTACTGTCTGTACAAGATGGGCTGCAAGGGGCCGGAGACCCACTCACCCTGCCCCCTGACCCTGTGGAACAGCAAGCAGAACTGGTGCATCGGCTGCGGCAACGGCTGCATCGGCTGCATGGAGCCGGATTTCTGGGATGAGTTCGCCGGTTTCTACGACACCCTTCCCGATGTACCCGTACCCGGTTTCATCGGCGTCAAAAGATCGTCGGACTACATCGGGTCCACACTGGTGACGGCCACCATGACCGGCATCGGCATCCATGCCATAGCCACCGCCGCCAAGGGCAGGTTCAAGGAAAACGACGATATTTCGGAAGGGAGTGATGACTGATGGCTAGAGTAGTCGTAGACCCGATGACCAGGCTGGAAGGTCACCTGCGCATAGAAGTTGAAGTTGACAACGGCGTGGTCAAGGACGCCTGGGCCACCACCACCCTCTTCCGTGGTTTCGAGATATTCATCAAGGACCGTGACCCGCGTGATGTCTGGCATATCGCCCAACGTATCTGCGGTGTATGCCCCACGTCCCACGGCAACTGCGCCACCCAGGGGCTGGAGGAATCCTTCGGGGTCACCCCGCCGGATAACGCGGTCCTGGTCAGGAACCTGATGGAGGCGGCCCAGTACCTGCATTCTCACGTCCTGTGGTTCTATGGCTTGAACGCCTTTGATTACGTGGACGTGGTAAACGCGCTCTCGGCCAAGGCCACCACCCCGGCCCTCAAAGCGGTCAAGGACCGGCTTCAGGCATTTGTCGACAGCGGCCAGCTGGGGTTCCTGGCCAACGGCTACTGGGGCCATCCGGGCATGTTGCTGACACCCGAGCAGAACCTGGAGCTGTCGGCTCATTACCTCCAGGCCCTCGATATCCAGGCGAAGGCGGCGCGGGCTCTGGCCGTCTTCGGCGGCAAGTTCCCCCACCACATGTCGACACCCCCGGGTGGCGTTACTGTCATACCGACGCTGCAGGACATAGTCAATTACGAGACCATCATGAAAGAGGTCAGTGACTTCGTCATCAACGTGATGGTTCCCGACACGCTGTTGGCGGGTGCGGCCTATATCGATCTGACCAAAATCGGCGCCGGCGTCGGCAACTTCTTTACCTGGGGAGTCCTGGAGGATGTGGCAAGCTGCGACCCGTACAAGCGGGCGCTGCCGCGGGGAGCCATCTTCGGCGGCAAGTTGTCAGTGGAAAAGGTGTCTCCCGCCGACGCGATGGAGTTCGTCAAGCACAGCTGGTACACACCCGAGTCCGGAGAGGGCAAGAATCCCGGTGACGTTAACGCCACCACCGAACCCGAGTTCACCAGCTTTCCGGAGCAGGTGGGTCCGGACGACAAGTACACCTGGACCAAGACGACTCAGATAAAGAACAAGCAGATGGAGGTAGGCACCCTGGCGCGCATGCTCGTCGCCTACCTCTCCAAAGCTCCCGGCGCCACCAAAATCGTCGATAACGCCCTGGCGGCCCTCGGCGCCGCCGGCAAGCCGGAGATCCTGATCTCCGCCTTGGGACGGCTGGCGACCAAGCCGCTGGAGGCATCCCTCATCGTACAGAAGATGGAGGCTGATATGGCGATGCTTAAGGATAATATCGCCGCCGGGAAGGGCGAATGGTTCATTCCCAACGACGTCCCTGAGTCCGGTCAGGGAGTGGGAGCCTGGGATGCCCCGCGTGGTTCGCTGGCCCATTACAACCACATCGAGGACGGCAAGATATCCAACTACCAGGCGACGCCCGCCTCCAACTGGAATTTCTCCGCCCGTGACGATAACGGCGCGCGAGGCCCCTGCGAGGAGGCGCTGGTGGGAACACCGGTAGCGGATCCGGAGAAACCGCTGGAGATATTGCGGGTGGTCCACACCTTCGACCCATGAATTGCCTGCGCGGTTCACGTGATTGAACCGAAAAGCAACAAGGTCTATAAGTTCCAGGTCCGTTAGGTGGTGAGCAAAATGGAAGACCGCGTAAACATCAAACAGAGGCACTGGGTCTACTTATTGCTCCACTGGA